>CAZYNC010000128.1:0-1539 GCA_964648785.1 uncultured Acholeplasmataceae bacterium | reverse complement strand
GAAGAATATGATCGTTATATGACGCTACTTAAAAAATGAAAGTTATAAGATTACTGATTATTTTTGTATTAGAATTGTTGCTTGCGCTCAGTATCATGGTTCTAAGAGGAGTCCCTTTTGATATGCAACAGTTATCGGATCATTTCTTTGTGGTTGGGATCATCATTGGGATGCCATCTGTAGTTGCCATCACACAAGCGTTTCGTTTATTTTATGGATTTCGTTACGCATTTCGTGTATTAATCACACCATCTTACCGAAAATTATACCCATCGTTTAAAGATTACGAAGAGATGAAAACAGGTGGAGAAAAAAATCATACTTTTTTTGGTGAAGTTCTCGTCGCAAGTTTTTCTCTCATTGTAATTTCAGCGGTATTATCACAGGTAGTCATGAATGGACGTTAAACGATATTATCATAAGCAGTTTCTTTTCACATACATCACCTTTATAGTGTTTATATTAATGGTTGTAACTG
This sequence comes from uncultured Acholeplasmataceae bacterium, assembly GCA_964648785.1. Taxonomy (GTDB): domain Bacteria; phylum Bacillota_I; class Bacilli_A; order Acholeplasmatales; family Acholeplasmataceae; genus UBA8290. The sequence goes on along the minus strand of CAZYNC010000128.1, from coordinate 1,061 downwards.
CAGCAATACTTTCATACGTTTTAATTCAATCACAATGGGCTTATGCAATCATTTTTTCTCTTCTTTTTCTGTTGTTATTTTCAAGTTATCGATTCAAAAAAAGATTATATCTCATCATTCACCAGTCATATCTTGAACATATTAGAAGTGATGTCATAGACCCTTTAGAGATACCTTCTCAAATTGACATTGAATTTATTCGAAAAAGATTACTGAAGGATGGATTTAAACTTCATTACACAGATCACAATTATGTTGTCTTAATAAAAATAGAAAAAGATGATCACATTAGAAAAGTGTTTCAGCATCATATTTTATATGTTGCAGTCCTCTTATTTCATGAACAATCCAGTTTTTATCAAGAAAAAGTTGATCAACTGATTAATCAAATTCAATATGATTCTCAAACGCAAGATAAAAAACGCATTGACCGCTTACTGATTACTCAATATAAACCAATCAAGACATTTAATGATAAAGCAAAAGATGCGATTAATGAAATTATCTTTATTAAAACAGATCGTCATATCGTGTCTACCATCAATGTAGGACTCGTTGAATCACCTAAACTGGCACTGATGTTAATGTCAAAAACATATCAACCATCGTCTTATTATGATCTTCACCGAAAACTCATTCTAACATCACTTCAATAAAAAAAGACCATAAGGTCTTTTTTTAATCTAATCGTTTAAGTCTTAAATGAAAAACCCACAATAACAATACTGAAATCCCTGATACACCGACAGAATAAATACGGTAGGTCATATAATCAGTAAGGATATGATACATAAGTAAACCAATAATCAAGACCGAAATAGGAAATAAAGATTTGAATAAGTAGTGATGCAGGTGTGTCATGTGAGAGGGTTTGACCGTTTTGTTTTTGGTTTGATACCACATGATACTAACAACATACCCTACAAAACTTACCATAAATAACAAGATACTAACAACCATTTCAATAGATTCTACAAACGTATAGTTTAAGGTTAACAAATTAATGGATAAGAAACTTGCAATCATGAGTATAAACCAAATGATCGGAATGAAGATGCTAT
>CAZYNC010000127.1:0-1545 GCA_964648785.1 uncultured Acholeplasmataceae bacterium | reverse complement strand
ACTAATACAATGATTGAAAACAAAGATGACATGATCCAAAACAACACAGAAAAAAAACTGGATGATAAAAAAGATATAAACAATGTAAACGATCATGATGACATTCCTAAAAAAACCGAAAGCATACAACGTTTATCGCTGTTTGATGATGATGACTTATGAAAAATGACATGATTATATCCATTGATCAACCTAAAACTTTAGAACAAATAATGCATGATTCCAAATTATTTGGATATTGTGCTAATGTGAATGGGCGACTAAAAGAACTTACAGCAATTGTAAGTGGGAATCTCCATATCGAATATTTAGATTTACATCACGATGAAGCAATGCGTGTTTATGAAACATCACTAAGATTTTTATTACTGTACGCATCATTTTTAATTGATCCTAAAATACAAATATCTTTTAATTACTCTATTTCTCGTTCTATTTATGTTGATCTTGAGAATTTGACAATACCGCTTGAAGAGTATCATCAAAAACTTCATAAGAATATGAAGCAAGTAATTGAACAAAATTTTCGTTTTCAAAGAATTCAACTTACTAAAGAAGAAGCAACAACCTATTACAAAGACATAGGCTTAGGAAGTAAAACACGTCTTTTCAAATTAAGAAAAGAGAACACGGTCAATGCCTATAAGATCAATGACTATATCAATTATTTATATGGGTATATGGTTCCATCGACAGGTTATATACAAGAATTTGGTCTTTTTATATACAAAAATGGTCTTATATTGCAATATCCTAGAGCAGAATATGGTGCAAAAATTCCACCTTTTAAAGAGGAAAATGTCTATAAAAACACATTAAAACATGTTGCTAAATGGTCAAAAATTATTCAAGGTGATACAATAGATAAAGTCAATCGCTTTGCATTAACAAAAGAAGACTCAGTTGCTTTGATTCAAATGAGCGAATCTAAACACTCCGCGTCGCTTTATGAGTTAGCTGAAGATATTGCTTCAATGTATAGTACATTAAAACTAATCGGCATAGCAGGTCCATCTTCCTCAGGTAAAACAACATTTGCAAGACGATTACAAATAGAGTTATTAGCAAGAGGTTTAAGCCCTGTCGCCATTTCCATTGATGATTACTATTTACATCCTGATTTAGTTCCTAAAAATCATGATGGAACACCTGATTTAGAACATATTGAAGCACTTGATTTAACACAATTTAATCTAGATATTAAAGCTCTCATAGATGGAAAAAAGGTCAGATTACCGCATTTTGACTTTAAAACCAAAACAAGAAAAGAAGGAAAATTACTTCAATTGAAACAAAATGAAGTGCTTGTAATTGAAGGAATCCATGCCTTAAATCAGCGTTTAACTGAAATTATTCCGAGACCTTTAAAATATTTTATCTATATTTCTCCTCAGACACAGCTTCATATCGATCAGCATACGCCAATACGCGTGTCTGATATGCGTCTTTTAAGGAGAATTGTGAGGGATGCAGTGTACAGAGATACTACTGCTGAACAAACTATGAAAATGTGGTCTTCTGTTCGACAAGGTGAATTTAAATGGA
>CAZYNC010000126.1:0-1545 GCA_964648785.1 uncultured Acholeplasmataceae bacterium | reverse complement strand
TCCATTTAAATTCACCTTGTCGAACAGAAGACCACATTTTCATAGTTTGTTCAGCTGTAGTATCTCTGTACACTGCATCCCTCACAATTCTTCTTAAAAGACGCATATCAGACACACGTATTGGCGTATGCTGATCAATATGAAGCTGTGTCTGTGGAGAAATATAGATAAAATATTTTAAAGATCTCGGAATAATTTCAGTTAAACGCTGATTTAAGGCATGAATTCCTTCAATTAAAAGTACTTCATTTTGTTTCAATTGAAGCGATTTTCCTTCTTTTCTTGTTTTGGTTTTAAAGTCAAAATGCGGTAAAGTGACTTTTTTACCATCGATGAGTGCTTTAATATCTAGATTAAATTGTGTTAAGTCAAGTGCTTCTATGTGTTCTAAATCTGGCGTTCCATCTTGATTTTTAGGAACTAAATCAGGGTGTAAATAATAATCATCAATGGAAATGGCGACAGGGGTTAAACCTCTTGCTAATAACTCTATTTGTAATCGTCTTGCAAATGTTGTTTTACCTGAGGAAGATGGACCTGCTATGCCGATAAGTTTTAGTGTGTTATACTTAGAAGCAATATCTTCAGCGAGTTCATAAAGCGTCGCGGAGTGTTTAGATTCGCTCATTTGAATCAAAGCAACAGAGTCTTCCTTTGTTAAAGCAAAGCGATTGACTTTATCAATGGTATCACCTTGAATTATTTTTGACCATTTCGCAACATGTTTTAATGTATTTTTATAGACACTTTCTTCTTTAAAAGGTGGTATTTTTGCTCCATATTCTGCTCTAGGATATTGCAATATAAGACCATTTTTGTATATAAAAAGTCCAAATTCTTGTATATAATTTGTCGATGGAACCATATACCCATATAAATAATTGATATAGTCATTGATCTTATAGGCATTGACCATGTTCTCTTTTCTTAATTCAAAAAGATACGTTTTGCTTTCTAAACCTATGTCTTTGTAATAGGTTGTTGCTTCTTCTTTAGTCAGTTGAATTCTTTGAAAACGAAAATTCTGTTCAATTAGTTTCTTCATATTTTGTTGAAGTTTTTGATGATACTCTTCAAGCGGTATGGACAAATTCTCAAGATCAACATAAATAGAACGAGAAATGGAGTAATTAAAAGATATTTGTATTTTAGGATCAATTAAAAATGAGGCATACAGTAATAAAAATCTAAGTGATGTTTCATAAACACGCATTGCTTCATCATGATGTAAATCCAAATACTCGATGTGAAGATTTCCATTTACAATCGCTGAAAGTTCTTTTAGTCGCCCATTGACATTAGCACAATATCCAAATGATTTGGTATCATGCATTATTTGTTCTAAAGTTTTAGGTTGATCAATGGATATGATCATGTCATTTATCATAAGTCATCATCATCAAACAACGATAAACGTTGTATGCTTTCAGTTTTTTTAGGCATGTCATCATGAGCTTTTACATTGTTTATATCTTTTTTATCATCCAGTATTTTTTCTGTGTTGTTTTGGATCATGTCATCTTTGTTTTCAATCATTGTATTAGT
>CAZYNC010000125.1:0-1556 GCA_964648785.1 uncultured Acholeplasmataceae bacterium | reverse complement strand
TCATTAATAAAGTTCAAGAAATTGACCATCAAAAAAATAGTATGAGCTATTTAACGACGATGGCGAGAAATTTAGCCGTAGATCATTTAAGAAAAACAAAACCGGTCACGTTTGATGAAATCACCGTTTATCAAGCGCTTGATGATCATCAAGTTGATCAAGATTATTTATGGTTACTCAATCATTTAAAACCTGAAGACAAAGATATTGTCTATATGCATGTCGTTGAATCTATGGTCTTTAAAGATATTGCAATCATTATGGATATGCCACTTGGTACAGTACTTTGGCGATACCAACAAGCATTAAAAACGATGAAGGAGGTACTCAAAGATGCATCTAAAAAAACAACTTAAAGCACACATTAAAAAAGCTAATATTCCTGATATTTCTAAAAAACTTATGGCGCAGCTTCCAATCCCGCAGAAAAATCAAAACTTTGCTTTAAATAAATCGTCATTTATTTTACAGTTTTCAGCTTTTTTGTTTCTTTTTTTAGGGGTTGTCGTTTTTAGCTACCAACAATCTTCATCACAAATTTATGCATTTACTGAATATGAGGAAGTATTAGGTCTTACAGCTGGCCTCATTGTATCCATTGATGAACAAGATAGTGTCATATCAACAACATCATTATCATCAACTGCACCAACTAACACTGAAATTATCGATATGCTTTCTTATGTACGTTACATAGAAAATATTGTTGTAACGCAACATGAAATTACTTATGAAAAACAAATGGAAACACATCAAGAACGACTTTCGATTCGCATGCAATCCCTTTCTCAGTCAGAATTGTTAGTTGATATGAATATAATAAAAGAATATCAAAACTTTAAGCAAGACGTTTTTCGGTTTGAAGCCACTTTCAACGAAACTATCTTGTCTGGGTATACTCAGTTAAAAGATCAGAATCATATGTTACATGTATCAGCAACAACGAATAATACGCAGCTCACAATTACATACGATTCTGCTGAAAAACAATTTGATGTTTTAAAGACTGGTGAAAACATATCTGAACGATCATTTAGTTTTACATTAAACCGAAATAATTTGCTTCAACCGATTATTGAGTTTACCTATGAAAAAGATGACTCTGAAATAAATATGATCGCACAATATTCTCCTGTAAAAAAAATAATGCAGGTAAGATACGCGATCTATGATCAATCCCCAGCACGTGAAGGAAACTTTGAAGTTAAGATTACATTTGATCAAGGTATCATTGTAGAAGTAAGTGGTGAAACTGATCAAGGAGAAACATTCCAATATCAATTTCAACGAGCACAAATGTTTTCATCTGATTTCCAATAATTTAGTCATTTTTTACGTATTATAGATATAAGTAATAAAAGAGAATAAAGGAGAATTTATATGAAAAAAATAGTGTATGCATTGATGGTTGTCATCGGACTTAGTTTGGTTACGGTAAGTATTTTCTCAATTAATTCATCTGCGAGAGAAACTGAACTTTTCATGGCATTAGCAATGGATTTGGATGAACAAGACTACGATGAATCAACATATCGGATGAGACGATTTAAAGGACA
>CAZYNC010000124.1:0-1569 GCA_964648785.1 uncultured Acholeplasmataceae bacterium | reverse complement strand
AAAGATGCGGGACTGTTTGAACGTTCACATACGTGCCATCAAAATCATAAATCGCTAATTTCATGTTGCCTCTTTTCTTACAACAATATATAAAACAACGGTTAATATACCAATGAGACCATACAAGTAAAGTGTGTTATTAAGTTCAGATAAAATGACTGAAGAAAATAATGTGCCTAGTATCGCTGAAATTCCGTAACCTAAAAAGACTTTTCCGTAAAGTGACGCATACATATCTTTTCCATGTTTTTTCTTTATATAGTTTGGCATAATCGATAACCAAGCCCCTAAATTAAACCAGTAAAGACCATACCCTAAACTAAAGATGAGTATCGATGATCCTTGATTGATCATGTTCAAGACAGTAGCAAGAACAATCAACCCAATCGAAATCAAAGTTGTTTTTTTAAATCCTACATGATCGAGTAAGTATCCAAAAATAGGTCTTGAAATCGCGTTCATGAAAGCAAAGGCACTCATGATGAGCGCAACATCAACCGCTCTAAATTGATAGTAATTGACACCTACTGTATTGGTTAACCCAATCATCATGAGTCCAATCATTGTAGAAATTGTAAAGATCACGAGAAGTCTCTTATAAGGAACACTTCTTGATGTCGTCTCATGAAAATCATGATGATCATATGGATATAAGATGAGTAATGGTAGTGTGACAACACCACTAAAAATAGCGTAGGCGAAAAATAACGTTTGTATCGAATACGTATCAATCACAAGTCTTGCGATTGGTGATAAAATCACAGACGATAATCCAAACGCAAGTAACATGAGTCCAATAAAAAATCCTGGATGAAAATGGGCATAACGTTGAACAAATTGAAGTGCGACCCCATATAATATCCCAACAGATATCCCCATCAAGACACCGTAAAATAACGTAAATAGAAAAATAGATGGACTTAACGCAACACCAATCCAAGCGAGAACAAGTAGTATCATCCCAACTAAAATCAATATTTTAATCGCAACTTTTCGAATAAGCTTCCCAGTTACAAGCATCGATAATGCATAAAACCCTAATGAAAACATGTAAGGAAGCCCTGACCCTGTTATACCAATATTAAATTTTGTTTCTATGTAAGGACGATAAATAGAGTACGTATAGACAGACCCTAACATCATCATCGTTAAAAAGAAAAAGACATAAATGGTTACATATAATTTTTTATTCATAAATGTATTATATCATGATGAAAAAAAGGTTTTATTAAAAATGAAAACACCTTCTTATGAAGGTGTTAACATACTCTTTAAAAATGCTTCAAATAGAGGTCTTGGCTTTAATGGTCTCGATAAAAATTCAGGGTGATACTGAACACCAACAAAAAACGTATGATCCTTGATTTCAATTGCTTCTACTAAGGTGTTGGTTTCATCAAAGGCAGAAAACATCATCTTAGAACCTTTGAAAGCTTCATGATACTTAGGATTAACTTCATAACGATGACGATGTCTTTCTTCAATGACATCTTCTTGATATATGTCATGCATTGTTGTGTCTTTTAGTATGTAAGATTTGGATGCACCTAAACGTAAGGTTCCACCTAA
>CAZYNC010000123.1:349-1573 GCA_964648785.1 uncultured Acholeplasmataceae bacterium | reverse complement strand
ATAAAAAAGTCATAAAATTATTAGATGCTATTGAATCTAGTAAAAATCAACCTGTTGAACGTTTACTCTTTGGATTAGGTATTAAACATGTTGGTGCAAAAGTCGCCAAAAATTTAATGAATGCTTATACATCTATCGATGCTTTAGCGAATGCACCTAAGGAAGCACTATTAGATATTTATGATGTTGGTGAGGAAATTGCTGAATCCATTATTTTGTATTTCAAGGACATTAATCATCAACAACTTATTGAAGATTTAAAAAGATATGGTTTAAATACTTTTGCAAAAGTTAAAACAATCAAAGCACACGCTTTTAACCAAAAAACATTTGTATTAACAGGAAAACTAGAACAATATTCTAGAGAACAAGCAACCGAAGTCATTGAATCTCTTGGAGGTAAAGTATCGAGCTCAGTATCTAAAAAGACAGATTACGTGTTGGCAGGTAGTGATGCAGGTTCTAAACTTAAAAAAGCAGAACAATTAGGTATTGAAATATTAAACGAAGACACATTCAAAGGAATGACACATGACGCATGAAATCATTCGAGTCAAAGGGGCTCGAGAAAATAACTTAAAATCAATTAACGTTGACATCCCAAAAAATAAACTTGTTGTCATGACAGGTCTTTCTGGTTCAGGGAAATCTTCTTTAGCTTTTGATACCTTATATCAAGAAGGTCAAAGACGATACATGGAAAGTTTGTCTGCGTATGCAAGACAATTTTTAGGAAACTTCGAAAAACCGAATGTGGATGTCATTGAAGGCTTAAGTCCATCGATTAGTATCGATCAAAGAACGACATCAAATAACCCAAGATCGACTGTTGGGACTGTGACAGAAATTTATGATTACTTAAGATTGTTATATGCACGTATCGGTACGCCATATTGTCCAGGTTCTACAGAGCCATTGACAAGACAATCCATTGAAGAAATGACGATTCGTGTGATGAGTTATGAACGTGCAAAAGTGATGGTCATCGCACCCGTCATAGAAAGACAAAAAGGAACACATAAAAAAACAATTGAACAATGGATGAAAGAAGGATATGCTCGTATATATGTTGACGGAGATATTTATGAAATTGAAGATGTTCCAGCTCTTGATAAAAACAAAAACCATTCGTTATACATCGTCGTCGATCGAATTGTCATCAACGATGATGTGCGATCACGCTTATATGATGCACTAGAACTTGCATCGAAGCTTACAGAAGGT
>CAZYNC010000123.1:0-339 GCA_964648785.1 uncultured Acholeplasmataceae bacterium | reverse complement strand
AGAACCAAGGTTATTTTCATTTAACACACCGATTGGCGCATGTCCATATTGTAATGGATTAGGGCAAAATTTAGTCGTCGCAGAAGCTCTTGTGATTGATGAGACGAAACCGATCTTGGATGGAGGCATCATTCCATACAAAAATAATAATGATGATAACTTATATTCACAAATACTTGCAACCGTTTGTGAGCAGTATGATATACCTCTTGATGTTGCTATGTATGAATTAACCAAAGAACAAAGACACATTGTATTATATGGTTCCCCAGATAAAGTTCATTATCAACTTGTATCTTCTTCAGGAAGAAAACATGAAAAAGTTGATTACTTTGAGGG
>CAZYNC010000122.1:0-1588 GCA_964648785.1 uncultured Acholeplasmataceae bacterium | reverse complement strand
AATTCAACAAATGTCGCTGGACTTGAAACAATAATCCCTGCATTTTTTAATCCAATAAACGCAATGAAAAACCCAATCCCTGCACCAATCGCAAGTTTTAAGTCTCTTGGGATTGCATTAATAATGAGTTTTCTAAGTCCTGTTAAACTCACCACTAAAAATAATACCCCTGAAACAAGTACCGCAGCAAGTGCTTCTTGCCACGAGAAATTTAGACCCAATACAATCGTATAGGTAAAAAATGCATTAATACCCATACCTGATGCTAACGCAATGGGAACTTTCCCTATAATTCCCATTAAGATTGTTGCAAACCCTGCAGCAAGTGCTGTTGCAACAAAGACCCCCGGCTGACTCATACCTGCGTCAGCGAGCATAAAACTATTGACTGGTAATATATAGACCATCGCAAGGAAAGTTACAATACCACCAATCACTTCAGCACTGATACTTGATCCACGTGCTTCTACTTGGAAATACTTTTTCAAGAATTCCATCTGTGTCTTTCTCCTTTTTTTATTTTTTGTCTTCAATAATCAATAAAAAACCACACAAAAATTGTGTGGTCGATTGAAAACGAAAAAAAGGATTTCAATCGTAGTCATATCATTTACGGTGATATGGTAGAAACTTGACCGCCACATTCGGTCGATTATACGATATATTGAAGACATACTTAGAATATCAAAATACTTTCAAATACTCAATACATAAAAAATAATAAAACGTTTTCAAAAAATCACTTTTTATGGATATGAATGTTGTCTACATATGTTACATTAAGATTTTTTGTTTGATTTAAATAATCAATCATAAGTTCTGCGACATCTAAAGGAAATTCTTGAATCACTTTGAGCTCTTTTTGCCATGTTTGATAACCACCACCTAAATAACGATAAGAGTTCATTGTGATTAAAAAAGTATCCGTATCATGAATGTCTTGTCCATGAAACGAAAGATCTTTGATGATGTTCTTTTCTCCTTCATGAAGTATCATTGTATAGTCAATTCCGTCATAAAAATCATATTGAAAAAACATTTTTTTAGGTTGTATAAATTGTTTGTTAATAACAATTTGATTTTGATTGATTTGAAAAAATTGACTGTTTTCTTCCAGTGCTGTTTTTAAAGTTTTACCTGTGATTTCACACAATACAAGCGTGTTTGAAAATACATATGTTTCTAATACATCTTTGATTCTAATGTCATTCGGAAATCCTTTTACGTCGTTACCAAAAGAACAAAGTGATATTTGTGCACCTGTAGTTTCCATTTGAACGTGATTAAATAGTTGAGCGATGAGAGGCTTTTTAATACGATCTTGAATTGGATCATTCATGCGTAAAGAGGCACCATGGTTGATTGCAATCGTTTGATTTAAATATTGATTCAGATTGTCTTTGAAATGATCAATATGTTGAATTTGATGTACGATCTTTTCATCAATAAGCGGTACGATTGTTGCGTTGATGATTTTAGAATTATTTTTAAAATGAATGTCATATTCAATTAAATTTGCACCTTGATATCCAGGTTGTGATATCCATTGATGTTTATGATTCTTGACAAAAAGTCGATGTTCATGTGA
>CAZYNC010000121.1:0-1628 GCA_964648785.1 uncultured Acholeplasmataceae bacterium | reverse complement strand
AACATTACGGTATTCAAGATAGTATATTGTCAGGTTATGAACATCGACTTATGCTCAAGAGATATCCATTTACATTATGTTATATGACGATCGATCCATCACGTATTGACGTCAATATACATCCACAAAAAATGCACGTAAAGCTGACCAATGAGAGTGTGTTAGCATATCATATTCAAGACACGATTAAAAACTTTTTTAATAAACAATCAAGACCTATCTTAAGACCAATGCAAGTCATTGATGACCACTATCAAGTTCAATCATTATCATTTGATACACCACTAGAGGAACCAAGAGAAGCTAAACAATTTCCAACTAAAATTCCAGACCTATCGTATGTTGGGATGATAGGGGGAACATTTGGCATTTTTCAACATCAAGAAGGGATGTATTTAATTGATGCACATGCTGCTCAAGAACGTGTACGTTATGAATACTATCAACATCAATTTGATATTCTTCATCCAATAAAAATTCAAAGGCTGATACCCTATCCATTTTTGGCTGATACATCAACTATTGAAAAAATACTTCAGTTAAAAGATCTTTTTAAAAGTTATTATTTTGATATTTCTGAAGAAGGTGTTCATGCACATCCTCAAAGTATAAAAGAAGACGATATACATAGAGCAGTTGACATCATTTCGACCCATCAATCCATTTCGATGGCTGAATTTAGAGATATGCTAGCAAAAGATATCAGTTGCAAAGGATCTATTAAAGCGAATCAAAAAATCAGTCAACAAGAATTTGAGTATCTCTTGAAAGAACTAAACAAGTGTGATGAACCGTATCATTGTCCACATGGTAGACCAACGATGATTGCATTAACATATTATGATATCGAAAAAATGTTTAAACGGATTGTGTCATGAAAAAAGTCATCGTCATATGTGGACCTACTGCATCAGGTAAAACAGCATTAAGTTTACAATTAGCAAAGTATTATCAACTTGACATCATCAATGGTGATTCCGTTCAAATATTTCAAGGATATGATATAGGTTCAGCAAAAATTAAGGTCCACGAACAACAAGATATCAAACATCATCTATTGAGTATCATGCCTTCAAATAAAACGTATGATGTCGCACAATATCAACATGACGTAAGAGACATTATCAACAAAAAAAAGGTAAGCATGATCGTAGGTGGAACAGGACTTTATATTAAAGCGGCTTTATATGATTATCGTTTTTCCAATGATATCAAGACCAACGATTTAACATCATTTCCAGATGCATCGACCATGTATCATGAAATTTTGACATTTGATCCAAAAGCAGTCATTGATATTCATAATACAAAAAGGCTTCAAAGAAATTATTTAAAAGTATTATCTGGTCAAAAACCATCAGAAAATAACTTTAAACATGACCCCATGTATGATGTATTCACCATTTACTTAGATATCCCTAAAACAGAATTGAAAGAAAGACTTTATATTCGACTCGAAAAACAACTGAACGAAGGATTCATCGAAGAGGTGAAACAATTAAAATCAATAGGTCAAGTTAAAGATGTCATTGGATATAGAGAAATCAACCAGTATCTTGATGGTGAAATGTCTTTAGATGAAGCTAAACACCTGATTATTAAAAAAAGTTTAGCTTTTGCGAAAAGAC
>CAZYNC010000120.1:0-1664 GCA_964648785.1 uncultured Acholeplasmataceae bacterium | reverse complement strand
CTTAAAATGTTACTCGAAGACATCGCAAAACAAAAGATGATTGTCGATTTAGAACAAAAAATCAATGATGAAATAAAACGTTCAATTGATGAAAACCAAAAAGAGTATTATTTACGCGAAAAAATGCGTGCGATTCAACAAGAATTAGGCGATAAAGCTAAAAAAGAAGATGAAATAGAAGAATTAAGGGAAAAAATCTTGAAGGCAAAAATGCCAAAAGCAATGGAAGAAAAAGCGCTTCAAGAACTTAATCGCTATCAATCGACTCCTTCATCAATGGCAGAAAGTCAAGTCATTAGAACATATTTAGATCTTGTTGTAGAGCTACCTTGGAAAAAAGCTAGTAAAGATAATATAGACTTAAAAAAAGTTCAAGACAAACTTGATGAACAACACTACGCACTAGAAAAAGTAAAAGAACGTATTATTGAATATTTAGCTGTTAAAATTATGACCAAGCAAAACCCACAAACTATTTTATGTCTAGCAGGTCCTCCAGGTGTTGGTAAAACATCACTTGCTATCTCTATTGCAGAAGCACTTAATAGAAAGTTTGTCAAACAATCATTAGGTGGTGTAAGAGATGAATCTGAAATTCGTGGGCACAGAAGAACGTATGTAGGTGCAATGCCAGGACGTATTATTAAAGGTATGAAAGATGCACAAACGGTAAACCCTGTCTTTTTACTTGATGAAATCGATAAGATGGCATCAGATTTCAGAGGAGATCCTGCATCAGCTATGTTAGAAGTTTTAGATCCTGAACAAAACCAAAAGTTTTCAGATCATTATTTAGAAGAGCCATATGATCTATCACAAGTCCTTTTTATTACGACAGCAAACTATTTAGAAAATGTTCCTGCACCATTAAGAGATAGAATGGAAATTGTAGAATTATCAAGCTATACTGAACTTGAAAAATTTGAAATCGCAAAACGCCATCTACTTAAAAAACAACTCAAAGCACATGGGTTAAAAGAGTCAATGTTTCAACTTGATGATGAGGTGATTTATTATATCATTCAACATTATACTAGAGAAGCAGGTGTGCGTGAACTTAATCGTTATATAGGTGCACTCATACGAAAAGCTATTAAAACGATTTTGATTGAAAAAGTAGCCGATGTTCATATTACACTTGATAATATTGATACGTTTATTGGTAAGAAACGTTTCAATCATAATCTTGCCGATCAAAAAGAACAAATCGGAGTCGCTACAGGACTTGCTTATACGGCATTTGGTGGAGATACTTTACCCGTTGAAGTGACCTACTACAAAGGAAGCGGGAAGCTTGTCTTAACAGGAAAACTTGGAGACGTCATGAAAGAATCAGCGATGACAGCATTATCGTTTGTGAAGTCTCATGCTGAAGAACTCAAACTTGATGTGATGCTTTTTGAACAAAATGACTTCCATATTCACGTTCCTGAAGGTGCAGTTCCTAAAGATGGACCTTCAGCGGGTATCACGCTTGCAACCGCTGTTTATTCTGCACTCTCGCAACGTTATGTCAATAAAGAAGTGGGCATGACAGGTGAAATTACATTAAGAGGTAATGTATTACCAATTGGTGGATTAAAAGAAAAAGCGATTGCAGCACATCGTTCTGGACTCAAAACCATTTTAATTCCAAAAGATAACGAAAAAGATATTGATGACAT
>CAZYNC010000119.1:0-1680 GCA_964648785.1 uncultured Acholeplasmataceae bacterium | reverse complement strand
GTAAGGTATATCATAAAGTCTTGCATAAATTAAAATCGATGAAAAGAACATATAAAAACCTGCAACATACATAGCAACAAGTTGTTTCGTTTTATCTTCTTTATCGATATAAATAAGTTTTTTTAAAATTTGGTTAATGATAAAAGTAAATGGAAATGCTAATACAGTAATAACCCAGCTTGCTACAGTTGATTCACTAAATAAAGATAAACTTAATAAAATCAATGTATAAATTAAGTTAGAAAGAAAAATTATATTTTTAATGACAACATTTCTTCTAACTAAAAGCTGTACATCATCTGTAATATCTACACCTTGTTCAAAACCAAAAAATTTAGCAAAGATACTTTGATTAAGTTTTGTGAGTATCTTATTAAACTTAAACATATTAATCCTTTATCAAATCAAATAGATCATCTTTAAATGGTTCTTGACTCGCTTGATCTTCATTGGTGACTTGAGCAACACGTGTAGATGCTGCAGCAGCAATGGCACCTACAATATCATCTAAAAAAGTGTGACAAACACCTTCTTTTTTGCCTTCTTCATTTAATACTTTGACAATACCTGCTTTATTCACATCAATATCACCGAAATTAGTTTGACCAATCGTACCATAAAGTCCTGCAACATCAAGCCCAAGTGTTTCATCAATACCAAAAAGTCCTAAATCTTCATATAAAATGTCTTGAATTGGACCTTGAAATGCTTTTTGTTCAACGAGTCTATCGATTTCACATGCTAATTGCACATGATGAAACACATCACGAAGTGAAAGGATTTTTTCTACACTTTCCATGCATAATTCAAACGTTACATCTTCAGAATACTTTTTTTGTTGATGATAAGAAATTTCAGCAATTTGTTCTAATGAAACACCACGTTTTTTTAATATATCGATATTAAGTTGTAGCATTTCATAACGTGTATAGACAATCTTTTTATTTGTTTTCATATCAGTACCTGACCTACTTTTAATATTTTTTGACCATTTAAAAATGATTTTACATCCATTTTTTGCTTACCTGGTATTTGAATTGTTAATAATTCAATCGGGCCATCTTGACACATGATGATAAGTTTTCCTTTTGTTTCTAACACTTCACCAATACTTCCTGTTTGTATTATATCACTTTTTACTGCATCATATACTTTTATTGCCGTACCATCGACGATAATATGACCCGCTGGAACATCTAAAAGTGCTCGCATATGATTTAAAAACTTATCTCTTTTAAAGTGAAAGTATAATCTTTCATCTTCTCTAGTTAAAATAGGTGCAAAACTTACCAACTGATTGTCTTGTGGTTCGCCTTTTGGTAATTGATTGCCATATTGTTCCAATATTTCAAGAGCCATGGTAAGACCTAATACTGATAATTTTTCATTTAATGTAGAATATGTATCTTGTTTTAAAATAGGGATTGCTCTTTTTAAAATTATATTGCCAGCATCCATTTTTTTTGTCATATGAATAATCGTGATACCTGTTTCAGTCATGCCATCCATGATGGCTTTTTGAATTGGTGCGCCTCCTCTATAAGAAGGTAATAAAGAGCCATGAATGTTAATAGATGGAATACCATTGATAAGCTCATCAGGAACAAATTGGCCATAAGCTGCAGTTAAAATAAGATCTGGTTTTGATTACTTTATATTGCGAGCGGAAGGTGACTCAAT
>CAZYNC010000118.1:0-1680 GCA_964648785.1 uncultured Acholeplasmataceae bacterium | reverse complement strand
ATCATCAAATCCAGTCAGTGCATCTTTTTGTTTACCAATCACTTTTCCATCAATTACACTTGCAACAGAACCATATGTGTGTTCTATAGAAACAGCAATAAATCCATGACTTGCTAAATTTTCACCTAAATCACTATGTAAATACTTAGTGCCTGACCAACCGTGTGAAATAATGATGACAGGATATGATTTTTCTTCACTAAATTGAGCATCTAAATAACTGTGTGAGGTTACATATTGTGTTTGATTGAGTAAAAACCCTGGGAATCCAAAATCACGACTTAACGCTTGTGATGTCACTTCTTGATCAAGTAACCATGGCGCACGTTGTGTTTCATTGTCTTTCATAAAGGGATACCATATTTGAAAGTTGAATTGACGGAAACCCTCTTGATCACCATAGAGTTCATTTCGTGATGTATCTGTGACTTGATAGGTTTTAGTTCCAATATCATAGGTACCTGTAGGTTCCGGCATGGAATAAACTGGGAACGCTAGAATCAACAAAAGCATGATGGTGATGAATGTAATGGATAAAACACGTTTTATAGAAGTTATACGTTTTATGGGTACGTGTATGAATACTGAACATAATACAATAATAAACACTTCATATCTTAATCCTTCAACAATCAGCGTGATGAGTAATAATAATGCATATAACATAAAGGAATAGATGTTGAATTTTTTAAATTTAAAAAAAGTGAGTAACACAATCAAGATTGACATCATGATCGTGAGTAGTTCAAATAAACGCATGTTGTTCTCCTTTGGTTGCATTATATCGTATTTATGAAAAAGATGTAGAAAAAACAGTTAATATAACATTCTTTCATATTTTTAATAAAAAAATGATCAATAAGGATAGAAAAATCGATATGATAAGCGTATAATCATGTTTGACAGTAGTTGATATTCTCACGGAGCACATATGAAAAATCCAATCAATTTAGACACATTAATGATCGCGGATGAAGCAAAACAACATCAGCTCAATGATCAAGATGTAATCAATGCAACCATCGGTTCTATTTATGATGAATCTCATCAATTCCACGCTTTTGATACCGTGCTAAAAAGTATTCAAACGTTATCTCACAAGTACCCTTACACGAAACCTGAAGGCTTACTTCATGTAGGAGACTTATGGTGGCATCATTTATCTAAAGGGAAATTAAGTCTTCCTAAAAAACATATGATGACCTTAGGTGGAACTGGCGCATTATATTTACTTTTTAGAAGTTTCTTTACGGATCGTGATGTTATCATCAATGCTGTTCCAACTTGGAATAATAATTATCAAATGTTAGAACATCAAGGCATTGCGTTTAACACTTTTTACATGTTTGATAACAATCAACAATACGATTTTACTACGTTAAAAACAACAATAGATCAAGCCTTAAAAGAAAAAGATAAAATCGGTATTTTAATCAACGATCCTTCTCATAATCCTAGTGGTTATACCATGGATGAGAAGTCATGGATCACGTTATTAGAACTTATCAATGGGTATCAACAAAAAGACCGTATTTTCTTAATCAATGATATGGCTTATGTAGATTATGCAGATCGAGATTTTGATTTTTATGATTTGTTAAATAGATATCTTCATCATACAACGATGTTTATGTCATTTTCTGGTTCTAAAGCATTTTCTTTATATGGTGCACGCGTTGG
>CAZYNC010000117.1:0-1768 GCA_964648785.1 uncultured Acholeplasmataceae bacterium | reverse complement strand
ATAGGAGCGTACATCTTGTTCTTAAAAAAAGACAATATAAACTCGAAGTGACCGCAACAACAACAGACTATAAGGATTTAGCTTCCCCTAGACATGGTCAAATGAAAGAAACAATTAAAGAGGGATTATCCGGTAATATCTCGTTGAAACTTTATAAAAAAAACACCTTGCTCTATGAAGATGAAGGTGTTGCATCCGGTATCGAAATTATGTTAAAGCCTCGTTAGAGGCTTTTTCTATCTAATGGCATCGTCATACAATGAGGTCCACCTCTTCCTCTAGATAGTTCAGAAGATGGCATTGCATAAAACTTGATGTGCGCATCTTGAAATAATTGATTTGTAATCGTATTACGATCATAACAGATGATATGATTTGGTTCGACTGCAACGGTATTAGCGGCATCATTCCACTGTTCTCTTTTGGCGTAGATGTTATCGCCATCACCTACTTCTATTAGTATTGTATTTGGGATAATATCTGTTATAAAAAATTCAAAATCATGTTGTATAGCCGTTTTTTTACCATCTTTTATCATGTACAGTCGACTATGGCTTAATGCATAAGAATCATAGACAAAGACGTCTTTTTTAATTGGTGTGAGGACAGTGTCTAAATGCATATAACTACGTTCTTTAGGAAGTTCTATCACAATCACTTTATAATCTTTATTTAAAGCTTTTAATTGTTTTTCTAAGTACCATATAGCGTCAAGTGACGTTCTTTCAGAAAGTCCGATCAATAAATAGTGATCAAGCACTAATATATCACCACCTTCAATGGAGTGTGGTTGAAGATTCATGTCGATAATGTGTTGATTTCTAAATAATGGATGATGTCTCACCACGAATTTAGACATAATCGATTCTCTTTTTCTTGCCTTCATTTGCATATGACTAATCACGCAAATATCATCAATCATAAACATGGGATCTCTTTGAAAAAGTAAGTTTGGTAAAGGATCTAGTATGAATAAGGTTGAGGCATCATCTAATCCAATGGATTCATAACTCATCCCTTCAATGAAAATCTCAACTAATACTTGATCGTTATAACTCAACAATAGAGATTTCACACGTTCTAACACAGAGTCATCATTTGTCTTTAAATCATGTAAGATAGAGTTAATCCATTGTATTTTTACATCTTTATCTTGAAGAATTTCAATGGATAAATCTTTAATGTCATACACTTTGACATGATGTTTTTCTAAATATTGTGTCATTGCTGCATGTTCTTCAATTGCTTTTCCTAAAAAAGGCATATCATCAAATAACAACCTTGCAAGATTGTTTGGTGTTAATTGTTCAATTTCTTTACCTGGTTGATGCACAAGCACAACCTTTAATGGATCGACATCATGTTTGACTCTCATACATTTATTATAACATAGGAGACTTTATGCAACTTTATCTCTTCCAACAAGACCTTCGTATACATGATCAATATTTATTAAGTCACGCTATGAAACAAGGCCCTGTTATTGGTCTTTATATCTTTCATGATGCGTGGTATTTAAAAAGTTATGATGGTATTCAAAAGAAAAGTAACCTTGTTTTAAATTACCTTTATGAAAGTGTTAAAGAACTCGCTGTTAAGTTAAATACGTTAAACATCCCATTAATTGCAAGAAAAGGTCGTTACCAAGACATTATCAATAACATACTAGACACTTATAAAATTGAGTGTATCTATTATGAAAAACTACCCGGTACTGAAGAAGATCAACTCTATCACTTTATTAAAAGGCTCAATATCAAGTCTTTTC
>CAZYNC010000116.1:0-1773 GCA_964648785.1 uncultured Acholeplasmataceae bacterium | reverse complement strand
TCGCCTTTAAATCCAACAACATTGGATATGATAACGGATAAATCACGGATGGAAATATCTTGTCCTGTTCCAATATTAATGATGTCATCTTCATCATAATGTAACATGAGTTCATGTAAATGTTTCGCAAGATCAAAAGCAAACATAAATTCTCTTTTTGGTCTTCCTGTCCCCCATAATTGGACTTCTTTTTGGTTGTTGATTTTAGCTTGATGCATTTTTATGATGAGTGATGGAATGACATGACTATGATAATGATCATATGTATCACCTACCCCATAAAGATTGGTTGGCATTGCACTTATAAAATGAACACCATATTGTTTTCGGTAAGATCGAATCATCTCGATACCTGCAATTTTTGCAATCGCATATGCTTGATTGGTTGGTTCTAGTGGACCTGTCAGTAAGGAAGATTCTTGGATTGGAACATGTGAGTTTTTAGGATAAATACAAGACGATCCTAAAAATAGAAGTTTTTTGACACCATAAAGATAACTTGCATGAATTACATTCGCTTCTATCATGATGTTATCATATATAAACGTTGCTGGATAGGTCATATTCGCACCGATACCACCAACTTTAGCTGCAGCTAAAAAGACATATTCTGGTTGAACTTCTTTAAAAAAGTCATTCACTGCTTGTTGATTTCTTAGATCTAACTCTTTAGAAGAGCGTGTGACGATGTTCTGATATCCAAGTGATGTTAAATATCGATATAGATTAGACCCTACGAGTCCAAGGTGGCCTGCAATGTAAATGGTTGAATGTAACTCCATGTTATATCCTTTTTTTAAGTTGTGATTCTTCTTTGACATATGCTAAATCATGATCCATCATAATTTTAACAAGGGAAGACAACGATGTTGCTTTAGGGTTAAACCCAAAAGTCTCAATGGCTTTTTTAGGATTTCCAAGTAATAGGTCTACTTCTGTAGGTCTAAAATAGGTAGGATCGATTTCAATGATCACAGCTCCTGTTTTAGTATTAATTCCTTTTTCATGTAGTCCTTGACCTTCCCAAATGAGATCAATGCCTGCGTATGCACATACCATTTCAACAAATTGTCGTACTGACGTTGTTTCTCCTGTCGCTAATACAAAGTCATCAGGTGTGTCAAGTTGCATCATCTGATGCATGGCTTTAACATAATCCTTTGCGTAACCCCAGTCTCTTTTAGCTTCTAAATTACCTAGATATAATTTATCTTGAATACCATGTACGATTCTTGATATAGCAAGCGTTATTTTTCTTGTGACAAAGGTTTCACCACGTCTTTCAGATTCATGATTAAATAAGATGCCGTTCACAGCATATAAACCATATGCTTCACGGTAATGTTTTGTCATCCAGTAAGCATAGAGTTTGGCAACACCATAAGGGCTTCTAGGATAAAAAGGTGTTAATTCATCTTGAGGTGTTTCAAGTACTTTCCCGTAAAGTTCAGATGTGGATGCTTGATAAAATTTTGTTTTATGTTGTAATCCAAGAAGTTTAATGGCTTCTAAAATACTAAGGGTTGCGAGACCATCGACTTGGGAAGTATAAGAGGGAAGTTCAAAAGATACTTTCACGTGGGATTGTGCACCTAAATGATAAATTTCATCTGGTTGAATAGATTGAATTAATGCGACAAGATTGAGTGCATCGGTTAAATCACCATAATGAAGATGGATTGGTTGTTTTAAATGAATATCTTTTAATGCTTCTTCTAAATATAAGTGCTCAATTCTTGAGGTATTAAACGAAGAACTTCTTCTAATGATACC
>CAZYNC010000115.1:0-1832 GCA_964648785.1 uncultured Acholeplasmataceae bacterium | reverse complement strand
TTATAGAAAATGATAAACCTTATAAGTATACAACAGGATCGAATGATGTCATGACCTGTATTGAAGAATTGTATGGTTCAAAAATTGCGTCTATGATTCAGCACGTAAAAACTGAAATCTCTCACACAACGATTTCTTTGTATGTAGGATTGCCAGACTTAAATTTTTCAACAAAACACTACATGCATATGTTTGTGAATCAACGTTATATCAAACATTACGGTATTCAAGATAGTTTATTGTCAGGTTATGAACATAGACTTATGCTTAAGAGATATCCATTTACATTATGTTATATCACGATCGATCCATCACGCATTGATGTCAACATACACCCACAAAAAATGCACGTAAAGCTTACCAATGAGAGTGTGTTAGCATTTCATATCCAAGACACGATTAAAAACTTTTTTAATCAACAATCAAGACCTATCGTAAGACCAATGCAAGTCATCGATGACCACTATCAAGTTCAATCATTATCATTTGATACACCACTCGAAGAACCAAGAGAACCTACACAATTTCCAACTAAAATTCCAGACCTATCATATGTCGGGATGATAGGCGGAACATATGGTATTTTTCAACATCATGAAGGAATGTATTTAATTGATGCACATGCTGCTCAAGAACGTGTACGCTATGAATACTATCAACATCAATTTGATATTCTTCATCCAATAAAAATTCAAAGGCTGATACCCTATCCATTTTTGGCTGATACATCAACTATTGAAAAAATACTTCAGTTAAAAGATCTTTTTAAAAGTTATTATTTTGATATTTCTGAAGAAGGTGTTCATGCACATCCTCAAAGTATAAAAGAAGACGATATACATAGAGCAGTTGACATCATTTCGACCCATCAATCCATTTCGATGGCTGAATTTAGAGATATGCTAGCAAAAGATATCAGTTGCAAAGGATCTATTAAAGCGAATCAAAAAATCAGTCAACAAGAATTTGAGTATCTCTTGAAAGAACTAAACAAGTGTGATGAACCGTATCATTGTCCACATGGTAGACCAACGATGATTGCATTAACATATTATGATATCGAAAAAATGTTTAAACGGATTGTGTCATGAAAAAAGTCATCGTCATATGTGGACCTACTGCATCAGGTAAAACAGCATTAAGTTTACAATTAGCAAAGTATTATCAACTTGACATCATCAATGGTGATTCCGTTCAAATATTTCAAGGCTATGATATAGGTTCAGCAAAAATTAAGGTCCATGAACAGCAAGATATCAAACATCATCTAATGAGTATCATACCTTCAAATCAAACGTATGATGTTGCACAATATCAACATGATGTTAGAGACATCATCAACAAAAAAAAGATAAGCATGATCGTAGGTGGAACAGGGCTTTATATCAAAGCCGCTTTATATGATTATCGTTTTTCCAATGATATCAAGACCAACGATATAACATCTTTTCCAGATGCATTGACCATGTATCGTGAAATTTTGACATTTGATCCAAAAGCAGTCATTGATATTCATAATACAAAAAGGCTTCAAAGAAATTATTTAAAAGTATTATCTGGACAAAAACCATCAGAAAATAACTTTAAACATGACCCTTTATATGATGTATTCACCATTTACTTAGATATCCCAAAAACAGAATTAAAAGAAAGACTTTTTATTCGACTCGAAAAACAACTGAATGAAGGATTTATCGAAGAAGTGAAACAATTAAAATCAATAGGTCAAGTTAAAGATGTCATTGGATATAGAGAACTCAATCAGTATCTTGATGGCGAAATATCCTTAGATGAAGCTAAACAGATGATTATTAAAAAAAGTGTAGCTTTTG
>CAZYNC010000114.1:0-1851 GCA_964648785.1 uncultured Acholeplasmataceae bacterium | reverse complement strand
CATCTTCGTGATAGATGACATATGGTTTTTCTGAGACAATAATCCCAAGCACGATATCATGTAAATCAATTGTACTTGTATAGATGAAGTCACAGTCATCACCGGATCCAAAAGTCACTTCAGTATCAATTGACATGTGATAATGGACAGGTTTTAATGTTTTTGAACACGCCAAGATGAGATTCACTTCTCCTTCTAGTTGGAGTGACGTGTAGTCCTTGTGTTGAATCACTTCATAAGATAGTTCAAAAGGTTTAATATCAATAATATCAACAACATGGTGCTCTGTAAGTTCTAATGATACATGTTGTTTTTGTTGGGTAGGAATTAAGTGGATGTTCATATTTTGACCTCAACTGAAATAGTATAACGAAATAAGGCTTAATTGTCAATGATTTTATTCAATGATACCTGTATATAATAAGGTTTTAAAAGATGTATTATCAGCATCTAATATATACGTTGAAATATCATTGTGCATGAGCACTTCTTCAATGGCATCTTTCGTGTAATCAATACCATCAAATTTAACCTCAAAGGTGTCGAGTGGATTTACATCAAAAAAATCACCTTGAATTAAAAGTTTTTCTATTTTACCACGTTGTATTGTTAAGATTAATTCAAACAATCCTCCTGGTATTCGTTGTTTTAATATTTTTGTATGAGCAGGTTGTTGTCTAAAGATATACGCTTTATCTTGATATTGAAGAGAAAGTGCTTCAATTGCTTTGATATCTTCTTCTGTGAGCTCATAGACATCATGCGTGATATAAGATTCAAAGTGTTTAATGAGCGCTTCTTGTGTCATACCATTTAAGAAAGGTTTCATGTTGGTAACGCGAGAACGAACGGATTCAATCCCTTTTGAAATAAGTTTTTCATCACTAGGAGAAATAGCTCTTACCATCGTTTCTAGGTCACAATCGTATAAAAAAGTTCCGTGCATTAACATTCCATATTTATTTTGTAAAAAAGCATTACCAGATATTTTTTTACCTTGATATAATAAGTCATTACGTCCACTAAATTCTATATCAATATGTAAAGCTTTCATCGCATCGATGATTTTAGATAAGTAAGGTTTAAATGAAAAAGACTCATTTTTTTTAGAGGTTACCATTGAAAACATGGTGTTTCGCTCATCAGCATACACACAACCACCACCTGTTGGTCTTCTATAAATATCAATGTTATGTTCTTTGCAGTATGAAAGATTGACTTCATTTTCTATAAGCTGATTTTTTCCAACCACAACACCTTCTATTTCCCAAGTGAAAAAGAAACTATCATGTTGTTTTAAGAGTACTTTCATAGCATATTCTTCTAAAGCAAAATAAAAATAAGGTTTTAAGTTGCCTTGTTGTTGATGTTTGATTAATGTCATATGTCACCTCATGACTGTATTATAACATTTCAAACAAAAAAAACCATGATAGAGGGTTCTCTACCACGATTTTTCTTATTTGAATAAGTTCTTAAATTTTTCCCAAGCAGATCCTTGTTTTTTATTTTCGATTGTCGCGAGTTTTTCAAAGAGTTTTTTCTCTTCACCCGATACATTTTTTGGTATATCTACCATACAGTGAACAAGTTGATCTCCTTTACGCTTGTTTTGAACGTTACTGATTCCTTGACCACTCATTTTTAAAATTGTCCCGTGTGATGTTCCTGGTGGAATTTTAAGTGTCACTTCACCGTAAATCGTCGGAATATCAACCGAAGTTCCTAAGACTGCTTGTGTGATTGTGATCGGTACATCTAAATGAATATTGTCTCGCTCACGTTTAAAGACTTTATGTGGTTTCACTCTAAAGGTAATAAACAAATCACCATGTGAACCACCTTTTGTAC
>CAZYNC010000113.1:0-1852 GCA_964648785.1 uncultured Acholeplasmataceae bacterium | reverse complement strand
ATATAAGACAATGAATGTCCTTCTTCAACAAGACCAAAGATAAACGCGACAACCATAATCGCAATCCAACCAAATAACGCTTTATGTTTGCTGAGTGTTAACGTACGGTAGGTAAACATAGTTGTTACAAGATAAGTACCTAACGCAAGTGAAAAAGGAATATCAAATAACCATATCATGATAAAAGGATAGACATGTAAGATTGGAAATCGCGTCACATGTTCTGGATGTTGATCATAATATTTAATGACAGACTTTGTTGTATTAAAATAAGCACCTAATATCACATCAGATAATAATAACACAAACACAATGGTTTTAAGGGGATCTAAATAAAAGTTTCGATCGACTAAAAAGCTTAATACATGACCTAAAAAAAGCCATAAAAAAGCCCAAAATAAATCTTTTTTTAACACAGTCTTACCAATAAAAGGATGTAACCACTTAGGAACTTGTATCATCTATAACGCTCTACTTTCTAAACACATTATAACATAAGGAAAACACACATGAGACAAACTAAAATACTTGAAAAAGCAAAGAAACAAGAACTCTTTTTACTCGATGTTAGAACAAAAGAAGAATACGCTCAAGGTCATATTCCAACAGCAACCTTACTTCCTTTAGATGAATTATTAAAAGGAAACATAAAAGGCCTCCCACAAGACACACTGATTTGTGTATACTGCAGAACAGGAAGACGTTCTGGAGTGGCGAAAAAAATATTAAAAAAAGCAGGATACAAAGTCAACAATATCGGTGGAATTCTTTCTTGGAAACTTGATATTACGCGATAAGATTTACTTTTATTTAGTTTGTAAAGTAAAATTTACATTTACAAATAAGAAACTTTTTTATCAAAATGTTATAATAAAAAAGAAAAACGGAGCACAACATGCCACTTGTCTATTATGTAGAAGATGATCAATCGATTAGTTACATCATCGAAAAAACAATAGAAAATGCAAACTACACAGGAGTAGGCTTCAATCGAGGGATGCCTTTTTTAGACACCTTCAAGAAAAAAGTACCAGATTTAATTTTACTTGATGTCATGTTACCAGATGTATCAGGGATTGATTTAGTGAGAACCATTAGAAAAATTAATACCGATGTTCCAATTATTATCGTCTCAGCACTTCAAGATGAAATGGATAAAGTCACAGCCTTAGATGCAGGTGCAGATGACTATATGACTAAACCTTTTGGCGTCTTAGAACTGACATCCAGAATGCAGTCTAAATTAAGAAAATTACGAGATTATAAAGTCTTAACGTTTCAAAATGTTACCATTGATTTAAGAAAGCACCTTGTAAAAATAGCGGACCAAGAAGTATATATGACCAATAAAGAATTCGATATTTTAAGAGTGCTCATTAAAAATCAAGGTCAAGTCGTCCCTAAAGAAATTATCTTTAGAGATGTATGGGATACAACCTATATTGGTGAAACGCGCACACTAGATATGCACATTAAATCATTAAGACAAAAACTTTTAAGTCATCAAGCCGATATCATGATTAAAACAATTCGAGGTGTTGGGTATCAAATCGAATCAAACACACATTAAAATTAAAGGATTCCAAACGATAACACTCATGCTGTTGTCGTTTTTAATTATACCGTGGGTATTATTTTTCCTTGATCAAATGCCACTTTTGGTCACGGTGATCATGACCCTTCTTTTTTCTTTATTACTATTGTTTATTCTCATTTTATTAAGACAATTCCAAAAAAGTACAACATTAGAATCTCAAGCCTATTTAGAATTAATCGACCTCATTCAAACATCGAATGTCGATGTTAAAATGTCTAAAGATGTCATTCATGATAAAAATGTCATGTTGAATTA
>CAZYNC010000112.1:0-1854 GCA_964648785.1 uncultured Acholeplasmataceae bacterium | reverse complement strand
TCTTCGACTTCACTCACTAAAATAATAAGTTCAAGTAGTTGGTCAATACCTTCATTTTTCAAAGCTGAAATTTTAACATACGGTGTTTGGCCGCCCCATTCTTCTGGTGTTAAACCTCTTTCAGAAAGGGCTGTCATGACTTTATCTGGGTTTGCTTGCGGGCGATCCATTTTATTCACTGCAACAATGATCGGTACTTTAGCTGCTTTTGCGTGATCAATGGCTTCAATGGTTTGAGGCATGACGCCATCATCCGCGGCAACAACAATAATCACGATATCGGTAACTTTTGCTCCACGAGCGCGCATTTCAGTAAATGCAGCGTGCCCTGGTGTGTCAATAAACGTGACTTTTTCACCTTTATAATCAACTTGGTAAGCACCGATGTGTTGCGTGATACCACCTGCTTCAGATTGAGCGACGCGTGATTTTCTAATGGTGTCTAATAAAGTCGTTTTACCGTGATCAACGTGTCCCATGATGGTAACAATAGGAGGTCTTTTAACGAGATCTTTAGGGTCATCATTTGTTTCCATTTCATCAAATCTTGTGACATCCGTAATCACTTCATCGATGACTTCAAATCCTTCTTCTAATGCAATGAGTTCAACTGTATCTCGATCAATCACTTGATTGACTGATGTCATCATCCCCATTAACATGAGTTTTTTAATGATGACAGCACTTGAAACATCCATGGCTTTTGCTACTTCAGAAACGTTCATTCCGTCTTTATAGACAAGTACTTGTGGGCCAGATGGTTTTGCTTTTTTTGGTGCATGATGCACTGGTTTATGGTAAGCTACCGTTTTTTTCTTAATTGGTTTTGGTTGTTTTGGCATAAGTTCACTTCCTTTTTCTTTAGATGATGATGTTTTTAAATCCTTCATCAAGAATCGCAATCACTTTGATTTGTCCTTTTCCAATGGGTTGCGATAATTGTTCAGATGTAAATGTATCGATCACGTCTATGCCGTAATAAGACGCTTTGTCTCTAATTTTTTTGTGTGTGTTTTGTGATGCGTCACTTGCGAGTAAAATCATTACTGCTTTTTTTTGACGCATCGTTTCAATCGATAAATCGGTACCGATTGCTAATTTTTTAGCTTTGTATGCAAGTCCTAAGTTATTGAGCATGACACTGATCCTTGAGCACTGTGTACAAACTTTCATGAATTGGACGTTCAAAATGTTTTGATAGTATGTTTTTTTGTTGTGCTTTTAAAATAACGTTCACATCTTTTTTGATGTATGCGCCACGACCGTTCATTTTACCTGTAGGATCGTATATAATTTCTTGGTCTTGCGTTTTAACAATGCGTAAAAGTGCTTCTTTAGGTAATTTTTCTCTTGTGACCAAGCATGTTCTAAGTGGTGTATGTTTCATGTGACACCTCCTTAATATAAAATACCTTCCATGGCAGCATTTTGTTCTGATTTAATATCAATTGACCAGCCACATGCTTGTACAGCTAGCTTAACGTTTTGTCCTAATTTCCCTATTGCAAGTGATAATTGATCATCTGGGACAATAGCAAGCGCAGTTTTATCTTTTGGATTGATATTGGTCACAGCAACGACTTCAGCAGGTTGAAGCGCATTTGCAATAAGTTCATGTTCGTTATCAGACCATCTAAATAAATCAATTTTTTCATCACTTAATGCACGTACAATTTCTTTGATACGAGCACCACCTTCTCCAACGCATGCACCGATTGGATCTACTTTTGGATCGTTTGTTTTAAGTCCAATTTTAGCACGATCTCCGGGCTCTCTACTGATACCCATAATTTCAATGATACCTTCTTTTATTTCTGGTATTAAATTTTCTAGTAATTTAATAATTAAGTTACT
>CAZYNC010000111.1:0-1859 GCA_964648785.1 uncultured Acholeplasmataceae bacterium | reverse complement strand
ACTTAACGAAGTCAACATGCTTCAATTTATTGCAGATGACTTAAAAGATGCAAACTTACCGACTGTCACAAATTTACTCACGCAAGAAGAAGTCTTAGCATCTGATTTTGATTTATCACAAGGAACCTTAATTGAAAGAAGAGGGATTTTATTTGTTGATGAGCAAAATCGTTACTACATTGAAAGAAATGTTGAACTTGAAGACGGAAGTAATCAAAAAGAATTTGTCGAAACATCCATGCTCCATGGTGGTTTAAACGAAAACAATATCTTGTTATCCAATACAGGATTAATACGATTTGAAAAGCTTAATGAAATTTATGAAGTAGAAGGTAATTTCTACTTACGCGTTAAAATAGATGGATTATTTAGATTTGTTGATTTACGTACTGAAGACGTAGTTTTAACCATTGAAATGGATAACAATCGTGTTGAAATTGAAGGTCCAATGTATGATGTCAATGGATCGTTTTATGAATATTATGAAGCAGGGCTAATTTATTTATCTCAACGTTTACAATACGCAGAAACACCATTTACAAGAGTCTTTAGACAAGCACTCTATTATGATTACAGTGCAGATCATTTAGATTATTCAAACGCAGATTTTAATAGAATCATGGTACGTGTGTATTTAAATTTAAATACTGAACTCAAAGAAACCTTTGAAACGCAGTATAATAATTTCTTTTATGATCGTGCAGGTTTTTTTATTCGTAGTTACTGGTCTGTAGGAACACTAGGTGTCGCTCAGAAAGTCAACTTTACGAACCACATGTCATTAGCAGAAGCGCTTGCTGGTCAAGGTTTAAGTGAAAGAGATTTTTCATTATTTACAACACCTGGATTTCAATTAAGTGAAAATATTCCAATGCAAGGCCACGTATCTACCATGATCTTACTTGAAGGGTTAATTGGTGTGATTTCCTCATTATTCTTTTTTGTTTTCATGATTTGGGGTATTGTTGATGCATATCGTGTAAGTGAACAAAAAAGAAAAGAAGAAAAAATACTTAAAGATATCGACTACTTTAAAGATGTTTATGAACGTAGTTACGAATATATCATACTATCACCTGCCATCTTTGTATTAGCCTTTATCTCAATCATGCCAATCGTATTTGGTTTTATGATTGCATTTACAGATATTGCAGGGAATGAATCGATGCTCGATAACTTTGATTATGTCGGGTTTAGAAACTTCATTGCAATCTTTGATTTCTCATCAGGATTGGGTCAATCATTTGGACAAGCATTTTGGCGTGTACTAGGTTGGACGGTTGTATGGGCTATATTATCAACAGCAACGGTATTTTTCGGTGGATTTTTCCAAGCATTAATATTAAATAGTGAAAAAGTAGTCTTTAGAAAGTTTTGGAGAACACTTTTTATCTTGCCTTGGGCGATTCCAGCATTACTATCGCAAATGGTTTTTTCAGTTATGTTTAAAGAACTTGGTTTCGTCAATCAATTTTTAAAAGATTTAGGTGTCTATGATCTATTATTTGATCTTGGTATGCTAGGTGTGAATTACGAAAGTTTATCTGGCATAAGAACGCTTTTCTATTTAGGTTTTGATAATATACAATGGTTTACCAATCCATTCAATACCACTTTTGTGAGAGGTAGTATTGTCATGATTAATATTTGGTTAGGGTTCCCATACTTTATGGCACTCATGACTGGTGTCATGACAGCTATTGATAAAACATTGTATGAAGCGGCTGATATTGATGGTGCGAGTGGATGGCAAAAAATTAGACTGATCACAATGCCACTTGTCTTATACTCAACAGCACCGATTTTAATTATGACGTTTTCAGGAAACTTTAATAACTTTGGTGTGATTTATTTCATTA
>CAZYNC010000110.1:0-1865 GCA_964648785.1 uncultured Acholeplasmataceae bacterium | reverse complement strand
AAGAACTCGATCACAAAGTCAAATTTATTGGTAGAAGAGATCGACTTCCTCAAAACATGCTTGACACCATGGAAGAAATAGAAAAAAGATCAGAAGCATATGATGACGCGTTTGTTTTATATGTCGCACTTGATTACGGTGGACTTGAAGAACTGATTCATGTTGCCAAACAACAAGATATTAAAGATGTTGAAACATTTAAACAAGCACTCATGCAACCGCACGATGTTGATTTACTCATTCGTACCGGTGGTGAAATAAGAATTTCCAACTTTTTACTTGCGCAATCTGCTTATGCTGAATTTTATTTTACGAAAACAGCATGGCCAGCTTTTTCAAAAAGAGAGCTTTTAAAAGCATTCAAAGTCTTTGAAAAACGTCAAAGACGTTATGGCGGTTTATGAAAAACAAACGATTTATAACAGGTCTTATCCTCATTTCCATCATTGTTCCGATTATTAGCATGCCGAGTTTGGTGAATGTATTTGAATTCATCATGGCATGTTTTGTCATTGGTGCCTCGATTGAATTTTTAAATATGTTTGAAAAAGAAGAACCGTTATCAAAACGATTCCGATTACTCACGATTATATCAACACTTGTCATCCATATTTCAATTGCAGGTTTTATCGGGTTTAACCAAAGTCCAATCACCTTTGAAAATCCTGGTATATTACATGTCACGATTCCGTTATTGTTAGTTTTCATGTTTATTTATTTTGTATTATCAAAAAATTTCAGTGTTACCAATGTTGGAAAAGCATTACTTGTCATGATTTATGTAGGGTTTGGTTCAGCATCGATTGTTTTACTTAGACTCATTGGCGTAAGATTTATTGTGTATATGTTATTGATATCAACGCTAACCGACACATTTGCATATATCATTGGGATGAAATTAGGGAAACATAAAATGGCACCGAATATAAGTCCTAAAAAATCTTGGGAAGGTGCGATTGGTGGATCCATTGTCGCAACATTGATCGCGACGTTATTTGCCATGTATTATGGTGATATCTTTGTTTTAGGGACTTGGATCGGTGATCTTTTTAATTCAAGTGGCGAAAGAACGTTATTAGATAGACTTCTTATTGAATCGAACATCTCATTTGGGTTACAGTTTATATTCGTGTTTGTGTTAACCTTTGCAGCAACGATTGTATCTCAATTTGGAGACTTGATGGCGTCTAAATTAAAACGTCATTATCACATTAAAGACTTTGGTCATATTTTCCCAGGACATGGCGGTATTATGGACCGGTTTGATTCTGTTATGTTAGTCTCGATGTTTTTATCCGCGAGTTTCTTTTTCATTTACGTATTTATTTAGGGAGTTGAAATGTTTATACTAAACATATTATTATTTATCATTATATTAGGGATTATTATTTTTATTCATGAACTTGGGCATTATTACTTTGCAAGACGCGCAGGGATTTTAGTGCATGAATTTTCATTAGGTATGGGTCCGCTAGTCTATGGTAAACGTAAAGATGATATATTATATGCGATTCGTGCGATTCCGATTGGTGGATACGTCTCGATGGCAGGAGAATCTATTTCAGATGCCCTCATTAAAAAAGGGGATACACTTTCGCTCGGTTTTGATGATGAAGGTTTTGTTACGAAAATTATCTTAGATCCAACGCAATATCAAGAACTCCATGGTGACGTTGTGAGTTTTGATTTATATGGTAAAGATGGTCACAAACTTTTTATTGAACTTCAAATGAAAGATGGCGTAAAAAAGTTTGATGTCTCAAGAGATGCGGCTTACATTCTATCTAAAGATAAATACATGCTCATTACGCCTGAAGAAAAAAGTTTTGAATCAAAAACACTTTTAGAACGTTTTCTTGTCATCT
>CAZYNC010000109.1:0-1879 GCA_964648785.1 uncultured Acholeplasmataceae bacterium | reverse complement strand
TATCCTATAGGTCCTGGTTGTATTATATCATTTTTTCTAACTTGATAAATCTTCAGAGTCAATTGATCTGTTTTGAGTGTGGCACCAGGTGATGCTGCATTTGCGCGTACGACATTTATAAATGTGTTGACATCAAGGTCAAGGTGAAGTAATTCATCTTCTGCTTTCCACTTTGGTGCAAAACAGACTAAGTTTGGATCTTGTTGTTGACCTTCAGGTAGATCACCTTCAAACATCGGTAACGTCTCTAAAAGTAAGGATGCTCCTATATGCGATAACGTATGTGTTAATGATGTTGTGGTATCTTCTTCGTTTATGTGCACTGCTTTTTTTGCAATGATATTACCGGCATCCATCTCTTTTTCCATATACATAATCGTAATGCCTGTTTCATGACATCCATCTTTAATTGCATATTGAATTGGCGCTGCACCACGATATTGTGGTAACAATGAGGCATGAATATTGATCGCAGGACGATGTTTCAAAATAGTATTGGGTATGAATTGACCAAACGCAGCAGTAATGTAGATATCTGGATTAAGTGCCATCAATGTTTGATCAATGTCTTTTACTTTTTGTGGCTGAAATAAAAGAAGATCATGTTCCAAGGCAAACTTTTTCACCGGTGATGGTTTTGTTTTTTTTTCATCAGGTTGTGTCACAACTGCCAAGATTTTATGGTGATCATACAATGATTTTAAAATTGTATATGAAAATGTGGGTGTTCCAAAAAAGATAATGTTCATTGTATTCTCCTTGAATGTAAGTGTTGTGACTTCACAAAGTCATAAAATTGCGCTAGTTGCGCTTCATATACTTTCACAAGTAATCTAAAAGGTTGAGCACCCTCATAAAGTGGCCCTATCACGTGTATCTCCATGAGTCTTAATGCTTCAACAAGTTTAAGTGCTTTTTGATAGCCTTTAAAAAAAGATGCTTTATTTTCAATGTTGATATGAAACACGTGAGTTAAAGGTGGTAAAGATAACATCATACTTTCTTGTAGTTTATGTTCCATGTAAGCAAGAGGATTAAATAACCCTTTTATCATTGCATGACTAGGATCATATGTTTGAATCAAGGTTTGTTTGATTTTTTGATGTGATTGAGGCGTTAAGGTGAAGAGATCAAAAAACTGTGATGTATCATCAAGTGGATCCATAGTGTGAAAAGATAAATCTGCTAACACAACAATCACTGTATCAGTTTGAATTGTATGCATATAGGATTGAATTTTTTGGGTCCCAATATAAATAGCATGTTCATCATGATTAATGTCTACAGGATGGTCTTTGTCTATGATGTAAACTGGATGATCTGGAAAAAGTGTTTGTATATTTTTTGACAGATAATCAAGTCCTAGTCCAAGCGGTTTCATCATATTTGTGTGGTTGTGTTGACACGTTGATACAATAGGATATGCTTGGTTACAGGTTGTACAGTAAGTTTGATGTGAGGAAATAACTTTTACTTTTGCATGACAGGTAGGACATTGTTGTATATCCCCACACAATCGACACACATTGACTTTTTGGTATCCCTTTCTTGGATAATACAATAACACACTTTTTGATCTTAATGCATCTTGCATATGGGCGAGCACTTTTCTTGATAATACTTTTGTGTGGCCTTCTAAAAGTTCGTCTTTCATCGATATAACGTGAATGTTATGCTCATGATTCTGATGATCTTGTTTTGATTGAATGTTTACCTTTTTAAGATTTAAAAGTTGCGGTGTCATCGTGTAGGTGTGAAGCATGATGGTTGCATGTGGATGGACGTATGGCAGTATTTCTTTCGTATCAAAAAAGACGCCTTGGTCATATCGATATGTTTTTGAATGACTTTCAATCATATAAATGGTATGAAAGTCAAT
>CAZYNC010000108.1:0-1947 GCA_964648785.1 uncultured Acholeplasmataceae bacterium | reverse complement strand
TATATAAAAATTAATCGTGGGTCTTTAAAATCAAATCAAGAAGTGATGTTACATCCACTAGGAGAAATCAAGAAATTAAGTAATGTCTTTAGCCTTAGAGGAAAGAATCAACTCGCTAGTGATACGTTTCATGCAGGTGATATTTGTGTGATTGCAAAAGTGGATGGTTTAGAAACGGGACATAGTATCAGTGATCCAAAGCATGTCACGTACTTAACACCAGTCGAATTACCAAATCCAGTTATCTATATTGCCGTTCATCCAAAAAATAAAAACGATGAAGATAAAATATCCAATGCCTTACATCGTTTAAATTTAGAAGATCCAACCTTCCAAATTCAAAGAAACAAAGAAACGCAGCAATTACTCATTGGTGGACAAGGCATGACGCATCTACAATATATTTTAGAACGTATGAAATTGATGTTTAAAGTCGATGTCGATATTGATGAACAAAAAATTGTGTACCGTGAAACGATTAAAAAATATGTTGAAGCAGAAGGAAAACATAAAAAACAATCGGGTGGTGCAGGTCAATTTGGCCATGTATTTATCAAATTTGAACCATCTCAAGAACTATTTGAATTTCATGAAGAAGTGTTTGGTGGAGCAGTCCCTAAAAATTATTTTCCTGCCGTTGAAAAAGGTCTAATAGAAACATTTGAACATGGACCACTCGCTGGATTCCCTGTAATCAATGTCAAAGCGACACTCTATGATGGGTCATATCATTCTGTTGACTCGAATGAATTGTCATTTAAACTTGCCGCAGCACTTGCATTTAAAAATGCGTGTGAAAAAGCACAACCCACAATTTTAGAACCGATTGTCGCATTGAATGTGACAGTAGATGAAAAATTTGTTGGTGATGTTATGGGTGATATGAACAAAAGAAGAGGTCGCGTCCACGGTATGAACCCAACAGATGATGGATCGTATCAAGTAATTTCATGTGAAGTACCTGAATCAGAAATTGTATCGTATGCGATTGATTTAAAAGCGATGACACAAGGTAGTGGTCAATTTACAAGAGCATTTTTAAGATATGATGAAGTGCCTCAACATTTAATTCCAAAAATTATAGAGACTTATAAAAAGTAAAAATACATAGTTTCAATAAGATAAAGTAAGGAGTACCTATGCATTGCACGGTATGTCAACAATTACTTTATCCTTATAAACATCCATTCGAGACAAAAAAACATATTTATTATCTCTGTGAGTATTGTTTTAAAAAACATCCAGTTTTAGTGGAACATCAACACATTGTATTAGACCATACAGATGTTTATATGACACATTTCATCATCGATGATCATCTCGATTCACTTGCAGTGATGCATTATTTAAGTATCATTCATCACGTCTTAATTGATGGCATCGTATTATGGTTTGAAGCAGAAGAAATAAATATCATCACCCATCTTGAAAGTATAGATTTAGGTAATATATATCTTTATCATGTCGAAAAAAATAAAGAGAGGTGGCTTATATGACAGTCGATATTGTAGGAAAAAACGGATTTAAAGTGACACCAGCAATTCAAGCTTATGTAGAGAAAAAATTATCTAAAGTTGATAAATTTTTTCAAGAACCTATTAATAACATACGTGTCGTGATGAAAGTCTATCCTAATTTTCATAAAGTAGAAGTGACGATTCATGCCAATCACGTGACGATTCGTGCTGAAGAAAAAGCATCTGATATGTATGAAGCAATCGATATTGTCTCAGATAAAATGGTCAAACAAGTCAAACGTTATCAAGACAAACATCAACAACATGGCCATAAAAAAACATATGATGACAATCCCATGTCAATTGAAGATTTAGAAAAAGATGTCCTTGCTAAGCAACTCGTAAAAAATAAAAAAATCAAATTAGAACCTATGTCAATCGAAGATGCAATCGATCATATGGAACAACTTGATCATGATTTCTTTATTTT
>CAZYNC010000107.1:0-1968 GCA_964648785.1 uncultured Acholeplasmataceae bacterium | reverse complement strand
CAATCGAAGATGCAATCGATCATATGGAACAACTTGATCATGATTTCTTTATTTTCCTTGATAAAAAAACACATCAGTCTCATGTGTTATATAAAAGAGAAGATGGAGATTATGCAGTGCTTGAAACTGAATTAGACAATGAAAAAGACGCTTAATTTAAGCGTCTTTTGTTTTTTCAAATAATGCAATTACTTCATCGATATCACGTTTAATCACTTCAAGAGACTGATGCCAAAAAGCAGTGTCAGAAACATTGATATTCATTGTGTTTGCAACGTCTTCAACGTTTGCCTTGGTTGTATAGGCAAGTAATGTCTCATATTGCTTCGTGAAGGGTTGTGGATCTTTTTCGTAAAGACCATATAATCCTTTTCCAAACAGTAAGCCGAAGGCATAAGGGAAGTTATAAAAATTTAGTCCTGCACTATAATAGTGTGGCTTCATTAACCACATATAAGGATGCTTGACTGTCGGATTTAATCCTTTACCATACGCTTTATCTTGAGCGTCTAACATCCACTTTTTTAAAGATGAAGCTGGAATAGGTTTATTCGCTTCTTTAAATAATTCTGTTTCAAAATAATATCGAGATAATATATCGATGATGACTTGAGTATCGCCTTGAAGCGCATTTTCTAACACGAAAAGTTTTAGATGATCATCATCTATTGTTTTTAATAAATATTGATTCACAATGGCTTCACAAAAAATAGAAGCTGTTTCTGCAAGTGGCATTGGATATGACCAATGTAGCGGCGCATTATCTTTTATAATTTCACCATGAAATCCATGACCTAATTCATGTGCAAGCGTTAATATGTCTGATAATGAACCTGTGAAATTCGTTAAAATTCTCGATTGTCCAATTTGAGGTTGATTTGAACAGAAAGCCCCACCAACTTTACCTTTTCTTGGTTCAACATCAATCCACTCTTGATCAAATGCACGTTTTGCAAAATCACCTAAATGTTGACTAAATCCATAAAACGCTTCTAATACGAGAGTTTTGGCTTCTTCATATGTATACGTTTTAGCACCTTTTCCAACTGGCGCAAACAAATCATAAAATGGTAAACCGTCTTGATGACCTAAATAGGTTGCTTTTGCTTGAAGATAAGCTTCAAAACTTGGTCGATAATCTTCCATCGAAGTTATGAGTGCATCAAGCGTTTCTTGTGTCATTTTTGAGCTTTTTAACGTTGGTTCAAGTGGTGAATGATACCCTCTAAACTCATTGACAACATTGACTTCTCGTTTAATGTTTGTAATACTTAATGCAACCGCATCCTCAATTGTTTCAAGCGCTTTTAACTCAGCTTCATAGGCATCTTTTCGAACGCTTTGATCATGTTCATAAGCAAGATTTCTCACCTCAGATAAGGTGATGGTTTGATCACGATATGAAACTTTTAAGTTTGCAGTTAACATGTTTTGAAGTCTGCGCCATGAATCACTTGCAACTTCTCTAAGCTTGGTTAGAAGAAGTTCTTCAGACTCTGAAAGCATATATTGTGCACTATCTTGTTCACGTTCTAAATTATAAAGATATTGTTTGACTAGGGAACTTTGTTGACTCAATGCATTTAAATCCAATGTTTTTAAATATCGAGTAAACAAGACATTTTCTTTCGTTGTTGATTTTAAAATACGATCTAATGTTGCCATATATTGTAATGGTTCTGGATCGTTCACATTACTTGAGTAGCGTAAACTCGCATAGGCATATAGAGTTCTAACGTGTTTTGTCATTGATTCTTCAAATGTTAAATACGCTTCTAAAAAATCAACTGGAGATTGAGTCTCTCGTTGTTGAATCAACGCCTTAAATGAAGCAGTCATCTCTTCTAGTTTTTGAATATCTTGTTGGTAGGTCTCATCAAAACCTTTATATAAATCATCTAAATTCCACATAAATTCCTCCATTTCAAACATTATAGCATAAAAAAAGATGTTGTGAGGGGGGATCAC
>CAZYNC010000106.1:0-1971 GCA_964648785.1 uncultured Acholeplasmataceae bacterium | reverse complement strand
TATGTAAACGTTTTAATACGCTTTCATGTAAGCGTATTTTTCTTTTTATGATATGCTTAACATGTTGTTTCAACATAAATAAAAACAAAAGAGATTATATGAGACCAATCAATATTATTAATGTCGCGGTTATCGCACACGTCGATACAGGAAAATCCACACTAGTAGACGCCATTTTAAATCAAAGTGGTGTCTTTCACGAAAGAGAAGTTCGAGTTGAACAAGTGATGGATTCAAATGACTTAGAACGTGAACGTGGTATTACCATTTATTCAAAGAATTGTTCTGTAATGTATCAAGATACAAAGATTAATATCGTTGATACACCTGGACATGCTGATTTTTCATCTGAAGTAGAACGTATTATTAATACGGTTGACACAGTGATTTTACTCGTTGATGCAACGGATGGTCCGATGCCACAAACACGTGTGGTTTTACAAAAAGCATTAAAAAGAGGACTACGACCACTCGTGATGATCAATAAAATTGATAAAAAAGATGCAAGATTAAATGACGTTGTCAATGAGTGTTTTGATTTATTTGTTGAGTTAGGTGCAACCGATAGTCAACTTGATTTTCATGTTTTATACGGCATGGCAAAACAAGGCAAAGCAGGGTTAGATCCACATACTGATATGCATGACTTAACACCACTATTTGATCTTATTGTGTCGCATGTTGGAACATATCCTGATAATAGTGATGCACCACTCCAACTTCAAGTCACCTCTCTTGCGTATGATGAATATGTTGGACGTTTAGGGATTGGACGTATTAACCGTGGAACCTTAAATTTAACTAAACCCTATAAACTGATGCAACAAGAAGGAAAAATTAAACAAGTTAAACTGTCCGGATTATATGTCAATGAAGGTCTTAAAAAGACAGTTGTCACAGAAGCTTATGCTGGTGATATTGTGATTTTCAGTGGGATTGAAGATATTTCTATAGGTGATACACTCGTCGATCCAAATCAGCTAGAAGCTATGGCACCACTTGTGATAGAAAAACCAACACTGCAAATGTTATTTCTTGTAAATGACGGTCCTTTTGTAGGTCGCTCAGGAAAATTTGTGACATCACGTCAATTAAGAAGTCGTTTATTTAAAGAATTAGAAACCAATGTAGGACTTACGATTGAAGAGCTTGATGGTGTTGAAGGATTTAAAGTCTCTGGAAGAGGGGAACTCCATCTCTCCATTCTTTTGGAACAAATGCGACGTGAAGGATATGAGTTATGCGTATCAAAACCAGAAGTTTTGTTTGAAACGAGAGACCATGAAACCTATGAACCATTCGAGGAAGTTGTTGTATCTGCACCTGATGATGTTATTGGAACCGTGATCGCCGCACTAAATACGAGAAAAGGTATCATGCAATCACTTGAAAGTGATTTAGGTTACACATCCGTGACTTACTTAGTGCCAACAAGAGGGATGATTGGTTATCGTAGTGAATTTATTACGTCTACTAAAGGAATGGGAACGCTTGAAAAATCATTCCACGATTATTTACCTTTTGCAGGACCCCTTTCAAAATCTCGTAATGGTGTCTTTATTGCAAAAGAAAAAGGAAAAACGATGGCATACTCTTTA
Source organism: uncultured Acholeplasmataceae bacterium (assembly GCA_964648785.1). Lineage (GTDB taxonomy): Bacteria > Bacillota_I > Bacilli_A > Acholeplasmatales > Acholeplasmataceae > UBA8290. The sequence goes on along the minus strand of CAZYNC010000106.1, from coordinate 373 downwards.
TGGAATTTATCTGAAAGAGGTATCATGTGTGTCGATCCAGCAACAGAAGTTTATGAAGGCATGATCGTTGGAATTCACTCACGAGATAATGATCTTGTTGTAAACCCTTGTAAAAACAAGCAACTCACCAATGTAAGAGCGTCAGGGACTGATGATGCGATTAAATTATCAGAACCAAAACGTTTCACCTTAGAAGAGGCCTTAGAGTTTATTAATGATGATGAACTCGTTGAAATTACGCCAGATGCCATTCGCTTACGTAAAAAATATTTAAACGAAATCGAACGTAAACATTATAATAAAGGATTGATGAACCAATAAAAAGATGCTTAGCATCTTTTTTTATTTTATTCTTTAAAGCATGTTAAAATAT
>CAZYNC010000105.1:0-1971 GCA_964648785.1 uncultured Acholeplasmataceae bacterium | reverse complement strand
GGTGCAAGTGAACTACCTACTTTATCTTCTTCTTTTTCTACACGACCTAAATGAGAAAGTAAAATAAGTTTCCCACCTTGGTTTAATATATAACGAATTGAATCTAATGCTGCAACGATACGATTTTCATCACTAATTTCACCGTCTTTCATTGGGACGTTAAAATCAACGCGCATGATGACTTTTTTACCTTTTAATTCGGTATCAAGAATGGTTTTTTTCGCCATGACCATTTCTCCTTTATCTTGTTTTTCCACAAGAATTATACCATAAATTGTGTTTATAATTAAAAATCGTCGATGAAAATGTTTTCTATGATGTGTTGATGTAAAATGTGGGATTTTTGGATGATTTTTTTGATATAACGACATTGTTTTTGAATCAAAATATGCGTATGTTTAAAATCAATGCGACAACATCCTTGATCTTCTTTTAATGATTGTATTGCATGTATATTAATGGCATAATTTTCTGTTGACCGTAGCCCGTATACGATGATGAGAGTTGTGTGATCATTCATAAAAATGGGGATTTGATATTGATTTCCGTGATGTTTCTTATAGTTTTTGATGTAACTATGAAGATCTTGGTATTGATGGATCAGGTATGCATTGATGGTATAGATGAGATGGTGCGGTTTTATGATGTGTGGTTGCTTATCATTATAAATGGTTGTGTAAGGTTTTATGTAATGCATATACGTCAGCATAATTTGATAAAAAAAAGAAGCTTATTCAGCTTCTTTTGTCACTTTCTTACTAGGTTTAATGTCTGCATTTGGATCAATCACAAGTACTTGTTCTGTTTGTGGGTCAAAGAAATGTGATTTATTCATGTCAAGTGTTAATTTAAGTTGATCCCCAATGTGAATATTCGTTCTTGCATCAACAGATGCACAAATGTTCGATTCATGCACTTGTGTATAAATGTTTGTTTCTGCACCAAGTAACTCAGCAACATCCACCACAACATCTAAGACTGCATTTGGATAAGCTTTCATGACGACTTGATCATCATGAATATCTTCTGGGCGAATACCTAAGACAATATCTTTTTCGATCATTTTGTGGAATTTCACGATTTCAAATTTGTCTTGTGGGAGTTCAATGGTATGCTTCCCTGCTGTAAAGATACCTTCTTTATTGACGCGGCCATGAATGAAGTTCATTGGTGGTGTTCCAATAAATCCAGCAACAAACATGTTATTTGGGTGGTCATAAATTTCTTTAGGTGATCCAACTTGCATAATATAACCATCTTTCATGACAACAATACGGCTTGCCATTGTCATCGCTTCAATTTGGTCATGGGTAACATAAATCGTTGTTGTTTCAATTTTGTTGTGAAGTTTAATGAGTTCCCCGCGCATTTGAACACGTAATTTCGCGTCTAAGTTTGATAAAGGTTCATCCATTAAAAACACTTTTGCATTACGGACAATCGCACGTCCTAATGCCACACGTTGACGTTGTCCACCTGATAACGCTTTAGGTTTACGATCTAAATATGGTGTTAGTCCTAAAATATCTGCTGCTTGGTTGACTTTTTCTTCAATTTGATCTTTTGGCATTTTACGTAATTTTAATCCAAATGCCATATTGTCATAAACACTCATGTGTGGATAGAGTGCATAAGATTGGAATACCATCGCGATGTTTCTATCTTTTGGTGCTTTATCATTGACCATTTCATCGTCAATGTAAAGTTCTCCTGAAGTAATTTCTTCAAGTCCTGCAATCATTCTTAAGGTTGTTGATTTTCCACATCCTGAAGGTCCAACGAACACGATAAATTCTTTATCTTTAATTGATAAATTAAAATCGAAAACGGCTTGAACACCATTAGGATATACTTTATTAATGTCTTTTAATTGTAAGGTTGCCATGTGATCTCCTATTATTCTTTTTTATAACTACATTTAGTATAAAGGATTGTATACGTTTTCACAATGTGCATAGTGCACATGCTTTT
>CAZYNC010000104.1:0-1997 GCA_964648785.1 uncultured Acholeplasmataceae bacterium | reverse complement strand
AAAGAAGCTGAATTCTTCAGCTTTGGTACAAACGATTTAACCCAAATGACATTTGGATTCTCAAGAGATGATGCTGCAACATTCTTAGGGGACTACTACGAACAAAAAATATTTGAAGAAGATCCATTCCAACACGTTGATCAACGTGGGGTTGGTAAACTCATGAAAATGGCATCTACTTTAGGAAAAGAAGCACGTCCAAATCTAAAACTAGGTATTTGTGGTGAGCATGGTGGAGATCCATCTTCAGTTGAATTCTGCCACAATATTGGATTATCTTATGTGTCATGTTCTCCATTTAGAGTACCGATTGCAAGACTTGCAGCGGCACATGCACAAATCAAAAACCCAAGATAATAATAAAAAACGCCGATATTCGGCGTTTTTTCATTCTCTTGATATAATAGAAGTGGTGATCACATGATATTTAATTTACAAGCCCCATATGAACCTCGTGGAGATCAAATTGAGGCAATCAAAACACTTGTTGAAAATTTTCATACATATAAAGAGCAAGTTTTACTAGGTGCAACAGGTACGGGTAAAACCTATACGATGGCAAACATCATTCAAACATTAGGTAAAAAAACACTCGTGCTTGCTCCAAATAAGACATTAGCAGGACAATTATACGCTGAATTAAAAGCGTTTTTTCCACATAACCGTGTTGAATATTTCATTTCGTATTATGATTATTATCAGCCAGAAGCGTATGTTGTTGGAAAAGATTTATATATAGAAAAAGATGCGTCTATTAACGATGAAATCGATGAATTAAGACACAGTGCAACTTCGTCTTTATTAGAACGAGATGACGTCATTGTGGTTGCTTCTGTATCATGTATTTATGGTATCGGGGATCCTGAAGATTATCAAGGATCGATGCTAGTCTTACGCAAGGGTGATACGATCGGTCGAGATGGTATTTTAAATCAACTCGTTCACATGACATATGAACGTAATGACATTGATTTTCATAGAGGAACGTTTCGCGTTCGTGGAGATGTTATTGAAATTATACCAGCGTATGAACATGCACACGGCATACGCGTCTCTTTATTTGGAAAAGAAATCGATTCGATCAAAAGATTTGATGTCTTAACAGGTCAAACCATTGATCAGATGGACATGATGACCTTGTTTCCTGCATCACATTTTGTGACCGATAAAGAAAAACTTCAAGAATCAATTCGACGTATTCAAAATGAACTTCAAGAACAACTATTATATTTTAAAGAACGTAACTTACTCTTAGAGGCCCAACGTATTGAACAAAGAACGAAATATGACATCGAAATGATGACTGAAATTGGTTTTTGTAGTGGTATTGAAAATTATGCGAGGCATTTAGCACTTCGTGAAGCTGGAGAAACACCATCAACACTCATTGATTTTTTTGGACAAGATTTTCTTATGATTATTGATGAATCACACGTCACCATTCCTCAAATTAGAGGCATGTATTTTGGGGATCGATCTAGAAAAACAACACTTGTTGAACATGGATTTCGGTTACCTTCTGCGTTAGATAATAGACCACTTCAGTTTGAAGAATTTGAACAAAAAGTCGATAAAGTCGTCTATTTATCAGCAACACCTGGTGATTATGAATTAGAGAAAAAAATCCCAGTCGTTGAGCAAATCATTCGTCCAACCTATTTACTTGATCCCATTGTAGAAGTCAGAAAAACAATGGGTCAAATGGATGATTTATACTTTGAAATTCAAGAACGAACAAAACGTAATGAACGCGTTTTAGTCACAACCCTCACGATTAGAATGAGCGAAGATTTAACCGCATACTTTAAAAAGATGGGGTTAAAAGTTGCGTATCTACATAGTGAAATTAAGTCACTAGAACGGATTCAAATATTAACCGATTTACGTAAAGGAATTTATGATGTTTTGATCGGTATTAACTTATTAAGAGAAGGGCTTGACTTACCAGAGGTGAGTTTAGTTGCGATATTAGATGCCGATAAACAAGGATTTTTACG
>CAZYNC010000103.1:0-2007 GCA_964648785.1 uncultured Acholeplasmataceae bacterium | reverse complement strand
TTAGGTGGAACCTTACGTTTAGGTGCATCCAAATCTTACATACTAAAAGACACAAAAATGCATGACATATATGAAGAAGATGTCATTGAAGAAAGACATCGTCATCGCTATGAAGTTAATCCTAAGTATCATGAAGCTTTCAAAGGTTCTGCCATGATGTTTTCTGCATTTGATGAAACCAACACCTTAGTAGAAGCAGTCGAAATCAAGGATCATAAGTTTTTTGTTGGTGTTCAGTATCACCCAGAATTCTTATCAAGACCATTAAAGCCTAGACCATTATTTGAGGCATTTTTAAAGAGTATGTTAACGCCTTCATAAGAAGGTTTTTTCATTTTTTATAAAAGAGTATTTTCGTCATGATATAATACATTTATGAATAAAAAATTATATGTAACCATTTATGTCTTTTTCTTTTTAACGATGATGATGTTAGGCTCTGTCTATACGTACTCGATTTATCGTCCTTATATAGAAAATAAATTTAATATTGGCATTACTGGTTCAGGACTCCCCTACATGTTTTCATTAGGGCTTTATGCTTTATCGATGCTAGTAACAGGGAAGCTTATTCGAAAAGTCGCAATTAAAAGACTCATATTAGTTGGGATGTTACTCCTAGTATTTTCATGGGTTGGGGTTGCCTTAAGCCCATCTATTTTTCTTTTCACGTTATTTTATGGGTTTTTTATGGGGATATCTGTAGGGATATTATATGGAGTCGCACTTCAATTTGTTCAACGTTATGCACATTTTCACCCAGGTTTTTTTATTGGACTCATGCTACTTGCGTTTGGATTATCGTCTGTGATTTTATCACCAATCGCAAGACTCGTGATTGAGATATTTTCCTTTCAAACATTATTTTTTGCCTATGCTATTTTTAGTGGTGTTGTGACAATTCCATTATTAGTCTTATATCCTTATGACCATCATGATTTTCATGAGACAACGTCAAAAAGTGTCCCATATAAGAGACTTCTTGTGATCTTTACGATTTCTACGATGATTGGACTCATGATGATCGGATTAACCAATACGGTTGGTGTCAATTATTATCAATTTAGAGCGGTTGATGTTGCACTTATCATGAGCGCATTTGCGTTAATGAATGCAATATCAAGACCGATTTTTGGATACTTACTCGATCATATAGGGTTTAAAAAAACAACATGGATTTCAATGGGCTTGATTGTGCTTGCCACGATTCTTAACATGATCAATCAAGGGTCATCGCTATTGATTTTTAGTTTAGGATACGGTCTTTACTGGTTTAATTTAGGGGCATGGTTATCCATTATGCCAAATTACATCAAGAAAAAACACGGTAAAGATATGTATGCCTCACTTTACGGAAAAGTCTTTTTAGGATACGGTATCTCAGCGATACTTGGAACTTTATTTTCTTCTGTCATATTATCTGAACTTAATAACACACTTTATTTATATGGACTTATTGGAATCTTAACCATTGTTTTATATATTGTTGTAAGAAAAGAGGCAGCATGAAACTTGCGATTTATGATTTTGATGGCACGTATGTGAACGTTCAAACAGTCCCGCATCTTTTTAAGCTTTTTAAAGAAAAAGGCTACAATAAAAAAGCCCATCAAAAATATTGGAACACCATTAAAGGGTGGTATATCTTACACAAATTAAAACTTAAATGGGATAAAGAAACCTTTCGTAAAAACGCCATGGCAAAAACCATTGATTTACTCAATGTGTTAGATCAAGAGACACTCACCTCTTTCATGGATGCTTTATATACATCATTAAAAACGCTTATTCAAGAAGATTTAAAACAACAGCTTCTAAAAGATAAACAAGACGGGTATTACTGTGTCCTGTTATCAGGAAGTTTTGATGTCATGTTAGCGCCATTTTTAAAAGAAGGATTTGACGAAGTCATTGGTACCTTGTCAACAAAAGATTCAACAAGACTTTCGTCAAAAGAAGTTGAGATCATCATTAAAGATAAAAAAGTAGACACACTCAAAAAAAGAT
>CAZYNC010000102.1:0-2016 GCA_964648785.1 uncultured Acholeplasmataceae bacterium | reverse complement strand
TTAGAAGCATCAATCATAAAATCCTCATGTGATGTAATGTATTTTCATGATACCATACTTAAACATACATGTCATACCATATAGAACAATTAGCATTAAAGTTTAAAAAAGTCGCTTTTTATACTATAATGAAATAGATAAAAAAGGAGGCTTTCATGGCAACATTACACATTCAAAATCTTCATGTATCAGTAGAAGAAAAAAATATATTAAAAGGTGTCGATTTAACCGTTCAATCAGGTGAAATCCATGCGATCATGGGACCAAATGGAACTGGTAAATCCACACTTGCAAGTGCCCTCATGGGAAACCCAAAATATGACGTGACACAAGGTGACATTTCACTAGATGGTGAAGACGTCTTAGAAATGGAAGTGGATGAACGTGCGCGTGCAGGCTTATTTTTAGCGATGCAATATCCAGCAGAAGTACCAGGTGTGACCAATAGTGATTTCATGAGACAAGCGATGCGTGCAACATCAGGAAAAGACGTGAACTTAATTGATTTTGCATTATCCTATGAAGGTGCAATTAAAGAACTCAAAATGCGTGAAGATCTTGCACACCGTTACTTAAATGAAGGTTTTTCTGGTGGAGAAAGAAAACGTAACGAAATTCTTCAACTCAAAATGTTAAAACCTAAATTTGCCATATTAGATGAAATCGATTCAGGACTTGATGTTGATGCATTAAGAATCGTTGGAAATAACGTTTCAGACATGATTGCTGAAGACAAGTTTGGCGTCATTTTAATTACGCACTATCAACGTATTTTAGATTACATCAAACCAACCCATGTTCATATTATGATTGACGGTAAAATCGTGTTAACGGGTGGTCAAGAACTGATTGCTAAAATTGATCAATCGGGTTATGATTGGGTTAGAGAAGAACTAGGGATTGATTTTGTAGATCAAGAGGCAAATCAATGATCGAGCTTTCAAATAGTACGTACCAATCTTGGCTCAATCAACATACCTTTACAATCCCAAAACAAACCATACTAGAAACACCCATTCATCTAACACTTTCAGAAACAAGTGCCTACACATTTACTGTAGAACCTCATAGTGAAGTGACAATCATCATTGAGTTTAAAAAAGCGTTAAAAGATCTTGATGAAATTTCGTTAGCGCTACATGTTAAAGAAAACAGTCACGTCAAATATGTCTTGGTTTCAGAAGAACCAACATTTAAAACCCGCATTGATCAAGTAATTCAAGTAGAAAAAAATGCCAATGTTCATGTGATTTCAAGCTTTTTATCTCAAGCGCTAGAAGCAGATCTTAAAGTCAATTTAAATGGTGAAAATGCACGTGCCATGGTCAATGCCATTGCAGTATCCAATGACAATCAACAACAAACCATTGATGTTCACATGACGCATTATGCACCGTATTCTTACGGAGATATGTATAACGTAGGTATTGCTAACGGTAAAGGCCGCGTCACATTAAACGGTGTTGAAAAAATAGAAAAAGGGATGAAACAAGCCAACGCCTTTCAAACATTAAAAGGTATTATTTTATCTGATTTTTCAATGGTCGATGTGAACCCTATCCTACTCATTGATGAATATGATGTGAAAGCTGGACACGGTGCAACCGTCGGTAAAATTGAAGAACAACAATTATACTATCTTCAAAGTCGTGGCCTTACAAAAGCTGAAGCAGAAAAACTCATCATCAAAGGCTATATTAAACCTATTTTAGATGAAATGAATGATTCAAACCTTATCGAAAGACTAGAACAAACGATTTACGAAAGGATTTAATGGAGTTATCACTTAAAAGCAGATTTAAAGCAATTGAAAAAAATCCAACACTCACGTATTTAGATTCTGCAGCCTCTTCATTAAAACTCAATACAAGTATCGACGCAATGACGCATTATTATGAGCACTCAGGTGCCAATATTAGTCGTGGTGCGTATGCATTAGGGATTGAAACGACCCAAGCATATGAACATACACGTGATGTCGTCAAAGAGTTCATTCATGCAACAAAACGTGAAGAA
>CAZYNC010000101.1:0-2038 GCA_964648785.1 uncultured Acholeplasmataceae bacterium | reverse complement strand
AATGAAAAAAGCCTTAGATATTATGATTGACATCGTTACCCATGCATAATACATAAAAAAACACCTTTAAGAAGGTGTTTTTATTTTCAATAGTTGTTGAATCCAATTGCGTTTTTTTTCTTTTGGATACATTTGATCATGAAAGTTCATCATATATGCTTGAGAAGAAAGGTCTTGACTTTGATTTTGAATCGCAACATGTGAGCCATCCCACAAAATTTCCTTTGCATCAATATGATCTTTTTTTAGAACTGTGACATAGTTTTGTATGTAAGCTTTAATAGACTCATCATAAACAGGCGTTAATATTTCGATTCTTCTTTCTGTATTTCTGGTCATTAAATCTGAAGATCCTAAATAGACGTGGTCATAGTTTTTACCAAAAATAAAAAGTCTAGAATGTTCTAAAAAGCGACCTACAATACTAATGACTCTAATGTGATCTGTTTCTCCCTGGACCCCTGGAAGCAAGCAACAAACACCACGGATAAACATTTCTATTGTAACACCTTGTTTTGATGCCTCAACAAGTGCTTCAATGATATCAACATCCGTAAGTGCGTTCATCTTTAAGACCATATAGCCATCAGAACCCTTTTGTATTTCACGATGAATAAGCGATAGAATAGTTGGTTTTAATGATTCTGGAGCTACAAGCAAGTGGTCATATGTCATATCATATTGATTCAAGCTAATCGATTGAAACACTTTTAAAGCATCCATTCCAATACCTTGATGCGTGGTCATCAGTGAAAAATCGGTATATAAATTGGCGGTGACTTCGTTATAATTACCCGTACCTATTTGAGTGAAGTATTGAAATTGACCTTTTATTTGGCGTGTGATCACGCATAATTTAGAGTGAATTTTTAATCCTTCAATCCCATACATCACGTTACACCCAGCTGCTTCTAATTTTTCTGAGTAATCCATGTTGTTTTGTTCATCAAATCGAGCTTTTAACTCGATAATCACGGTGACATCTTTACCATTTTCAGCAGCTTGGATTAAATAATCAACAATCTTTGCGCGTCTTGCTAGTCGATAAATCGTAATTTTTATGGTTCGAACGTATTTATCTTTTGATGCCTCTTCTAGTAGTGATAAAAATGGTGTCATTTCATCATACGGAAAGGTCAATAAAACATCTCTTTTGAGTAATGTTTCAATCATTGAAACATGTCTAAATCTTTTGAAAGGTTTAAAAGGAACATCGCTCAATAATTGAATTTGCTTAGGATCAATATGTTCTTTTAAACTTGAAACGAATGCATGGGTATGAGGTGAACATACTTGAAAAAATTGATACGTAGAAACATTGAGCTTTTCGTTTAAAAATTGATGAAACGCACTTGAAAGAGATGTCGAATGTTCGACTCTTACTGCTGCTAGTCTTTTTCTTTTTTTAAGCATTTCTTTCATTTTGATACGTATATCAACAGAATCTTCATAAAGATCATCAAGTTGGATGTCAGCATTTCTTGTAACGGTAAAAAGTGTTTTTTCTTCTATTTTGAACATATCAAAAACGAGATCGACATATTTAAAAATAATATCTTTGACCATCACAAATCGTAAAGATTCTCCTGGTAGACGAAATAATATGTCATGACTTGGAATTGGAACGAGACCAAACATCATACGATCTTTTGAATGAAGTAAAACACCGATATGTTCTTTTTTTGATTCAATGTGAGGAAATGGGTGCACGCGATCGATAATTTGAGGAGACAACAGAGGAAAAATCATTGATTTAAAATAGGTCTTGATGATTTTCTTTTCATCTGAATCAAGATCATCGGGATTGAGAATGTGAATATCGTGTTGTTTTAATGAGTGAATAAGACCTTTATAAACTTGTTCGTGCTTTAAATAATAATTGCGTGTAAATTCGTAAATGATTTGAATTTGTTCTTTGATTGGAAGTTTTGTTCTAGAATCTTTTGCGTCAGGTTTGATGTGTGCGATATCTAATAAAGACCCCATTCGTATCATGAAAAACTCATCAAGATTGGTAATCGCAATTGAAAAAAACTTG
>CAZYNC010000100.1:0-2044 GCA_964648785.1 uncultured Acholeplasmataceae bacterium | reverse complement strand
ATGCCAGCACGTTGTCTCATGATCGCATCGCTTACAAGTTTTAACACATGGTCTTGACCGATGACGCGAGATTGTAACGTTTGTTCTAAATGAAGAAGCTTATCTTTATCACCACTCATCAATTTTTTAACAGGGATATGTGTCCATTTAGACACGATATCAGCAATCGATTCTTCGGTGACGACTTCAGATAACAACTCATGATTCGAAGCAGAAGTCATTAAAGTTTGTATGTCTCGTTCTAAATTTGGTATTTGTTGATATTGAAGTTCAGCTGCTTTTTGATAATCAGAATCATTAAATGCTTGTTGAAGATCGTTTCGTAATGATTCAAGTTTATTTTTTTGATCTTTAATGTGTTGTAAAGCTTGTTTTTCTTCTTGCCATTTACTTTTAAGTGTTTTCTCTTGATGTTTAAGAGATTCAATCTCTGTTTCTAACTCTTGTAGACGTGTTTTTGATACTGCATCCGTTTCTTTTTTTAGTGCTTGTTTTTCAATTTCTAGTTGCGTTAATTTTCTGATGACAGTATCAAGTTCCACTGGCATAGAATCAATTTCCATACGGATGGATGCACACGCTTCATCAATTAAATCAATGGCTTTATCCGGTAAAAAACGATCGGTAATATAACGTGTCGATAAAGAAGCAGCAGCAATAATAGCAGAATCACTAATTGATACACCATGATGTGCTTCAAATCGTGATTTTAATCCTCTTAAAATACTGATTGTATCAGATTCAGTAGGTTCAGACACAAGCACTTTTTGAAAACGACGTTCAAGTGCTGTATCTTTTTCAATGTACAATCGATACTCTTTTAAAGTCGTGGCACCAACACAATGAAGTTCTCCTCTTGCAAGCATCGGTTTTAACATGTTCGATGCATCCATGGCACCATCTGCTCGACCAGCCCCAACAATGGAATGGATTTCATCAATAAATAAAATGATGTCTCCATTTGAGTCTTTGACGCGTTTTAAAATCGCCTTTAATCGTTCTTCAAATTCACCTCTAAATTTTGCACCTGCAATGAGTGCTGCTAGATCGAGTTCATAAATTGTTTTATTTAAAAGTGCTAAAGGAACATCTTTATCGACAATCCGTTTAGCGAGTCCTTCCACAATTGCAGTTTTACCTACACCAGGTTCACCAATAAGAACAGGATTATTTTTTGTTTTTCGAGATAAAATTTTAATGACACGACGAATTTCATCATCACGTCCAATGACAGGATCAATACGTCCCTTCTTGACTTCTTCAATTAAATTACGTCCGAATTTTTCTAATAATTTAGGATCTTGATCATAATTTTCCATCATATTCATTTGCATGAGGATACCTCCTTGGCAGTCTTTATATTCAATTGCCAATAATACTATATCATAAACAATTTAGCACTGTCAATACCTAAGTGCTAATTTTGTATTTTGTGGGATTTTAATTGACTAATTTAGGTGTTTAAGATATAATCTTACTTGCTGTAATGGCCCTGTAGCCAAGTGGTAAGGCATGGCACTGCAACTGCCTGATCGTCGGTTCAAATCCGGTCGGGGCCTCCAAGTGAAATTAAAAGATTTAAGATGAATGTCTTGAATCTTTTTTTATTTAAGGTGTAATTTAAGTAAGTTAAAATTCATTATTACAAGGCAATGTTAAGGGATGTGTAGATTCATTTATGTAAAGATTTTTTGTAAGAGTTTTAACGTTATTCAATTCTTAACCAATACTATAGATGATTGATTCATCCGTCATTAACGTTGACTTATATCAATACTTCATGTATAGTTAAGTAAACGCTTTCGAAATTAAACGAAATTAGGTTATTTATGAAAAAATTGGTGACACTAGCATTATTAATGACAATGGGAGTGTCTTTTTCTTCATGTACTGAAGTTTTAACATGTGGAGATGGGACATATTTAGAAGATGGTTTTTGTATCGCAGGTGTTGATCCTAACCAAGAAAATAACAATCAAACAAACACCGGTGCATGTTCAGAAAATAATAAAGCATTTGAAGTTGTTAATGGTGAGTTTTTAAA
>CAZYNC010000099.1:0-2049 GCA_964648785.1 uncultured Acholeplasmataceae bacterium | reverse complement strand
TTTATTCGACAAATTTTAGGATGGAGAGAATATATTAGAGGGGTATATTTACATACACCTGACTATCATAGTAAAAACGCTTTGAATCATCATATACCCTTGCCTTCATTTTATTGGGACGCTAAAACGGATTTATCTTGTTTATCACATACAATTCAAGAGACCATTGAACATAGTTATAATCATCACATTCAAAGACTCATGATACTATCAAATTATGCGAATTTAATTGGTGTTAACCCTATTGAGCTTAATGATTGGTTTAATAGTATGTATATGGATGCATTTGATTGGGTTGTAACTCCAAATGTCATGGGCATGGGACTTTATGCAGATGGTGGATTAATGTCAACGAAACCTTATATATCTGGTGCATCTTATATTAAAAAAATGAGTAACTATTGTGCCACATGTAAGTATGATCCAACGATCAAAACTGGCGAGAAAGCATGTCCGTTTAATGCATTATACTGGCATTTTATTGATAATCATCAAGAAACTTTGAGAAAAAATCCAAGAATGTCTATGATGGTCAATCTACATGACAAAATGAATCCAGAACTTAAAGAACATTACCGATCTGAGGCCCTTACACATATAGACAATACGCAAAAAATAAAAGCATCAGATATCTTGTGATGCTTTTTGGTCTTGAAAGTCTTTCATAAAAAGCGTAATATATACATGACTATTATAATCTTATTAAAGTGAGGCTATGATGAAATTTTATATGTTTTCATTTGAGCACTATCTATTTATCGCATCGCCTTTTTTGGTTCTTATATTGATGTTGTTGTTAACAAAGAAAACCTCATCAGAAAAAAATAGAGAGATTGGTATATTCCTAAGTATCTTTGCAATCATCGTATTGCTGTTAAGAAATTTAGAAATTTTTGTCACAAACGGATTTGCATTTAATATTGAATTATTGCCGCTTCAGATATGTCATTTTGCTAATTTTGTGTTGCTTATTGCATTTTTAAAAAAAGACCAAGTTTGGTTCAATTTTGCGCTTATTCTTAATCTACCCGCAGCTTTTGTTTCTATTTTATTTGCCAATAGTTTAAGTCATTATGATACGATTTTAACCTTTAGAGGATTTGCGTATATTGTTGGACATATGTTACTTGTCACGTTACCACTATGGGCTTATTTTAGAGGTTTCATCAAACTTGATTTTTATTATTTAAGAAAAACATTTTTGATTGTGTTTATTTTATTTCTTCTATCAATTCTTATTAACAACGGATTGTATCTCATCTCTAATCAATACGCAAATTACTTTTATAGCCTTAAACCTGAAAGTGGTACTCCCCTAGAATTATTTTTTGATTGGGGTCAAGAATGGATGCTATTTGGATTCTTTAAGTTTAATGGATTATACTTATTGCTTACAGCGATCTTAGGTGCTGTTGTGATGAGTGTGATGTATCTACTACTCTTTAAATTTCAACAAAAAAACGTTGCCTAAGCAACGTTTTATTTTTATATGTTTCTTAATACATTGACCATTTCAATGGCAGAAAGTGCTGCATCAAAACCTTTATTACCAGCTTTAGTTCCTGCACGTTCAATGGCTTGCTCGATAGAATCTGTGGTTAATACTGCATTAATAACCGGAATACCACTATCTAATGAGACAGATGCGACTCCTTTTGTCACTTCGTTTGCAACCATATCAAAATGTGGGGTCGCACCTCTAATGACTGCGCCACATGCGATGATGGCATCATATGTGTTTAATTCAGCTACTTTTTTAACTGCTAGAGGTATTTCATAAGCACCTGGTACAGCGATAACGCTAATATCTTTATCTTCAACACCGTGTCTTAATAATCCATCTTTTGCACCTTCAACAAGTTGTTTGACGATCATGTCGTTAAAACGACTCATCACAATCGCAACTTTTAAACCTGTTCCTACATAGTTTCCTTCAATGAATGTCATATGTTACTCCTTTATATCGAGCATATGCCCGAGTTTTTGTTTTTTTGTTTTTAAATAAAATTCATTTCTTTCATTATGATTCATTTGTATTGCAACGCGATC
>CAZYNC010000098.1:0-2107 GCA_964648785.1 uncultured Acholeplasmataceae bacterium | reverse complement strand
ATTTTGAAACAAATATAAAAGACTGTGTGTCTCATTATATGAAGGAGCTCCAATGAATGAACGTCAAATGATTGATGGCCTTATATCAAAAGATGAGCGTGCTTTTTCAACGCTTTATCATATGTATCAACCCCTTATTTATTATGTCATATTACAGATGCTACAACAAAAAGAGGATGCACGTGAGGTCACCCAAGATGTGTTTCTAACCATCTATCAAAAAATTAGTACGTATCGTGGGGGAAATTTTAAATTTTGGATCCTTCAAATTGCAAAAAATGCTGCTAGAAACTTTTTGTCTCGAGTTGCTAGTAAAGATAAGAAGATTATCAAAGACGATGAGTATGTCTTTAATCTTGCTTCTAAAGACTACTCCATTGGGGGAATCTATGATGATCTTCTTCTGCATTTTTCTAATGAAACGGTTGATATCATTATATATAAAGCTGTTTTTGAATTTTCGTTTGATCATATCGCACAACTACTCAATATGAATAAAACATATGTGTTTAGAACATATCAGAATGCTTTACCAACATTAAAACTAGTTCTAAAGGGGGAATAACATGTCTAAAATAGAAAAACAATTAAAAGATGTCTTCATACAAGACCTACAAAGTCCAGATCAATATGAAGAGCTCTCGAAAAAACTAGAGATTAAGGTGCGTCCAAATCATCTAAAATATATGAAAAAACCATTGTTTACGAAACCTAGACTCATCGCGATTATGAGTGCTTTTATCGTTTTAATTGCCGGGTTTGTTACTTCTAGCTTAATCAATGTCAATGCAGGTGTCCCTGTATATAAAGGAATGGAAATAGATTCTATTACAACTGTTTCTTCTGCCTATGCACTTGAAGAAGTCTCTGAACCATTTATTGATGAAATTGAATCAGGACTTGTTCCTGAAACAACAGAAGGAATTTCTTATTACGCCGAAAAAAGTGAAGTCATTTTAGTCAAAGTTAATATGGAAAATCCTAATAATCACGTGATTTTATCCTTTACATTAAATGGCTTTATGTATCAAGACTTGAGTTTTGAAGAAGGCCCAGAACTCAATGGCATTATTCAAATTATTGTTGAATTCAGAGTCGCGAATGCTTCTGGTATTCAAAACATCACCATTGATGAAATTAAATATATCGATAGTGACGATAATAACACCATCAAAGATGCCGTATTTGATGCTGATAGAACCATTCAAGTTGGGGTTTTATACGATGAGATTCCCGAAATATTAGAAGTCTCTGAAACTATTTCAGCAACCTCTTTTTCATTAGAGTTTACCTTAACAGATCCTTCATCTCTTTCATTAGATACGGCGTTCTTATATGTATTTGATGGGACCAGTATTATGTATAACCAACCGGTTAATATTGGTGTCAATAGTATTTCAATCCCAGATCTTATGATGGGTCACACATATGAATACGCCATTACAACAGTGTTTGATCCACTCGATAGTGTGGGTGCAAGACTTTTTGTATTAAATCAAGGCATCATCACAACCCTTCATGGTGTCACACCTGTTGTGACCTCTACTCAAGATGATGTTGTTACCTCTGTGACGTCACTTGATGGTGTCTCCATTGTTTCCGTTGAACTTTATTTAAATGATCAACTGATTCAGACACTAGCATTCTCAGAAACTGGATACGCATTTACAAATTTATTAAGTAACACAACCTACGAAATCAGAACAACCTATTCTTATGTATTTAATGGTGTTGAATCACTTCAAACAAGTATTGAAACGTTTAAAACTGAAGCCAAAGACATTCCGAATGTGAGAGTCTTAAGTGCAGTGAGTTTTGGTAACTTAATTTTCTCAACGTTTAGAGTAACAGACATTGATAACACCATCACGGATTTAGAAGTTCGTCTTTATAAAGATGATGAACTGATACAAACTTTAGATAATGTCACTTTAACACCGAATGTCAATCAACCAGGTGTTTCGAATGCTAGCGTGAATTTAACATTTAGTGGCATTGGGGACTACATGATCGTTGTCGTGTATACATATGACTTAAATGAAGGCAATCCACTTGTAACCGTAGATGATTTGGATGTAGATGCTGATCATACGCTACGTTATGTGGT
>CAZYNC010000097.1:0-2115 GCA_964648785.1 uncultured Acholeplasmataceae bacterium | reverse complement strand
ATAATGAAGCGCCAGAAGCATCTAAAGCTTGAAGAATACCTGGATCAATATCTTCAATGACTTCAATATACATTTTTGAAATCATCCCAATTGATAATACGCCGATGGTAAGTACACCAGTAAGAGGACCTGGGCCAGATACTCTTACAAACATAAGCGCTAGTAAGAAAAATGGAAATGATCGAATGATCGTAATCACTGTGGATCCAACATAAGAAAATCTCCCAACAATATTTTTAGAAGATAAAAATGCAAACGGTAAAGATAAGATTGCCCCCAAAAGTGTTCCTAAAAAAGCAATCCCTAATGTTTCAAACATAAGAACAGGAATACTATCAATATCAAATGAAAAGATAAGATCCCATGTTGGATTGATGAAAGCTTTTAAGATGTTTTCAGCTATTTGAATGCTACTTTCTGTTATACCAGGATAATTGATAACCGATAATGACCATGCTAATAAAAACACGATGATTGAAATAATGATACTATTTCTAATGAGTGTTTTTGGTCTTGCTTCATAGGCTTCACGAATGTGATTAGGAAGTTGTGTTGTCATGATAACTTACCTCGTACATATCTAGAAATATTTTCAACAATCACGACAACTAAAAGTAGTGATAATACAATCATGGATACATTACCGTAATTTTTAAGTGACATTTGATCATTTAGAATTAAACCAATTCCGCCTGCCCCAACAAATCCTAAAATCGCGCTTGCTCTTAAGTTGATTTCAAAGTTATATAAAATGATTGAATAGAATCGTCCACTCACTTGAGGAATAATAGAAGTTCTAAATGCAGTAAACTTATTTGCACCCGTTGCTTCAATTGCGATAAAAGGTCCTAAGTCAATGGTTTCGATGACTTCGTACATCATTTTTGTGATGATACCAAATGTAAAGATGATGGTTGCAAGTAAACCAATAAACGTTCCAAATCCAAATATAAATGAGAAAATGAGTGCATAGACAAGTGTTGGAAATGTTCTGATAATCGATAAAACAAATTTGATAATCATAGGAATTTTGGAATTTTTCATTAAGTTTTGTGACGCTAAAAATGCAATCGGTAAAGCCAACACAGTTCCAATGAAAGTACCTAATATAGAAATTTGAATGGTGACAAACAATGGATCAATAACACGTTCTAAATATGAGACATTAATTTCTGAGACCATTGCATTTAAAATGGTAAAAAAATTAGGTACTCTCGTTAAGAAAAATTGAAAACCAAAGCGTTGAAAAAAAGCACTCACGATAAGATTCCAAAAATATATAAATACAATTGTAATACTTAAAATGGTAATAAGAGTATAACTTCTTGGTTTTGTTATTTGTGTACCATCATGTAATGTCATGGTACGTTTTTTAATGGCGTTCAATTGAAAAGATTTAATCAGATCATTTATCTTTGAACATAATGTCTTCATCCGTTAATGCTCTCCCATAAATTTTCTTTAATAAATCTTCAGTAATTTTATTTGAAGGTCCATCATAAATAATTTCCCCACTATTAATCCCGATAACGCGTGTTGCATATTTCAATGCTAAATCAACATGATGCATATTGACTAAAATGGTAATATTGTCTTCTTGATTGATTTTTTCGAAGTCTTTCATGATTTGATTTGCCGTAATTGGATCTAAAGATGCAACAGGTTCATCTGCTAAAATGATACTTGGATTTTGAGATAATGTTCTTGCAAGTGCAACACGTTGTTGTTGACCTCCAGATAATTGATCTGCTCTAATATAAGCTTTTTCTAAGATCCCAACTTTGTGAAGAGATTCAAGAGCTTTTAATTTATCTTCTTTTGAGTATAATCCAAATAAAGTTCTAAAAAAATTCATATCAGCAGCTCTAGCTGATAAAACGTTATTGATCACAGAGGTACGGTTAATAAGATTGAAAGATTGAAAAACCATTCCAATCTGTCTTCTAAATGCGCGTAATGATGCACCTTTAAGAGAACCGACAGATTGCTCATTTACAATCAGTTGACCTTGCGTGAGATCAATCATTTTATTGACGAGCTTAATAAGGGTAGATTTACCTGCACCTGATAAACCAATAATCGCAACAAATTCGCCTTGTTTAATTTCAAGAGAAA
>CAZYNC010000096.1:0-2152 GCA_964648785.1 uncultured Acholeplasmataceae bacterium | reverse complement strand
CCTTTTGATACGTTTGTAAAAACATATCCATGATTAAATCATACAGTAAGATTTGTGTATAATGAAAGTTTGCCTCTAAAAGTTGCGTGATGATACGTTCAATATGAACATGTTCTAAAACGCCATGGTAATAGGAGAAAATAGCGTAAGATAAAGACTCAATAGAAGATAACATAGGATCAAAGTGCTTACGATTGTGTTGTATAGAAGCAATCAATGTATCGAATGGTTTATTCTCTTTTTTGACGTCATACCAATTAACAAACAATGACACAAGGGTATTCAGTTGAATGGAATCTTTTTGATAATCTCTTAAGGGTTCAACATACGTTTTTGCATGTTCTAAATCATCTAAATAAATAAATTTCATGCTTTCTAAAATACCTGAAGGTTTTTGTTTCACATGGAAAATATAAAATAAAATATCTGTGATATCAACATTGAGCTTTGTGACGAGTTTCTCTAATACATCAAGTGGGATTGGAAGTGACCCATTTAAATATCGTCTGTAACTTCTTTCAGACGTAATGGTATCAATAAAATTATCAATGGATATTTTTTTTCGTCGTCTTAATTCATCGACTGCTTGAATATAGATTAATAGATCACGTTGCATGAAAAGACTCCTTAAGAAAGTAAGCATATTGTATGTTCATGCCTTGAATGAGAGATATTAAGTCTTCTTTTGAAATGATCGTGGGTAAAAATGCATCCCGTTTAAGGTGATAGTGCTCGATAGAAGAATAAGATGCCATGATATAAAAAGGAAGATAACGATAAACTGCTTTCTTATCTTCTTTATAATAGGTACAAAGATGTTTTAATAGTTTTAAGTATCCTTCAGTCAAATGCGAAGATTGAACTTGTTGAAAGATCATCGGAAGCAATTGATCTAAAACCCCATCAAATTCAGATTGAAGATTTGAATCATGCAATAATTGTGCAATGACACGATCTAAAGCATGATTTAAATCAACGTCACGTTTAAATGAAATAAATAATCTTTTTTCAAATAAAATATCAAGTATGAGCACAATACTCTGTTTTTTATCATCAAAAGAACCATCATCAAGAATAAGAAGTAAAACACTTAATGTTTTTCTGTCGATACTTTCTCGAAAGGATAAATTATTAAATTCTATCCACTTTTTTAACGTTGATACATAGTGATCTCGAGAGGATTTCCCTTGTTGAAAAGACCTTCTTAAAATGAGTGCCTCTAAATAAGGAGAACCTAGATAAGACTGGAAAGGGGGCATCACTTTCTGTTCATAAGAGGTGATCATTTCCTCATCACCAACCTCTAAATAGTGCGCAAAATAAATTTCGTCTTGATATTTCATTGAGTTTTGATTTAAACTTAAAATTAAAAAATCATGTATGTTCATATTGAGTTTTTCAATCAATTTGAGTAACACTTCAAAGCTAAATGCTTTACCTTCATTGACATATCGTCGATATGATCGTACAGAGATGACATCTTGAGTGAATGTTTCATAAGAAATGTTCTTTTTTTCTCTCAAAGATTCAATGATTGCTGTAATCGATGTTAGTTTTACCATAAGTCCTCTTTACTTTAGAATAACATAAATATCTTGATACAAAATAAAAGAAATTTGACGCATTTATTAAAAAAACCTTAATTTCGGACAGATTTGCCGTTTTTTTTATCAAATATCTATGCTTTAATAAAGATGTAGTAAGTTGATCGTTGCATTGGGGGATACAATGATCAACTGGGGGGAGCTACATATGTTAGCACGTGATCAAACTTCACGTGTTTTTTTACGACATTTTTGATAAGATATAGCTAAGGAGTTTTAGATGAAAGCTGTTATTTTTGATTTAGATGGTGTCATTGTTTCTACCGATCATCTTCATTACGAAGCATGGTTAAAAGTAAGTCAAGAAGAAGGTTTAGTGTTTAATCATGACATTAATTCATATTTAAGAGGTGTTTCCAGAGAAGCATCGTTAGATATGATCTTAACACATAACAATACAACCATGAGCGTTTCTCAAAAACAAGACATACTGACAAGAAAAAATAATTATTATTTAGAATCGATTCAAACACTCACGCCAGAGGATATGTTAGATGGTATTCCTGATGTTCTTTCTATGCTCAAAGATAGGAAGTTAAAGTTAGCGA
>CAZYNC010000095.1:0-2166 GCA_964648785.1 uncultured Acholeplasmataceae bacterium | reverse complement strand
CAAAAGGTAAATCAAATAAAACACGTGAAACAGGACCATAAGTTTCTCTTGTACCTTCTAAAAAACTTGCTGAAATCGGAGGTTGAAAATCTGTAAATACATCAACAACTAATGATAAGACAAGTATTGCACCACCTTGAATAAGGTGTAAAAACCCCATATTTCGGTTAAAACGAATTAATTTATTCATGATTATCTCCTTAATATAATCTTATCACGATTATGTGTTAGCAAATTTTTATGTCAATGTGTGTGATTGATAAGTGAAAATGTCTTTATTATAAAAATAAGCAATCATGATAGTACAATATTCAATATCCTTGAAATGCAAAACATTATTTGATATAATCACTTTATCAATGTAAAGCAATAAAGTTAAAAAAGTAAAATTTGAAGGGGAAAACTAATAATGATTAAAGAAAAAATAAAACAAATCCAAGAGAAAAATCAAGTCATTGATACGTTCAACGCGTTTTTTAATGATCATGGATTTACACGTATTGAACCTGAACTTATTACAAGAACAACGTCTTTTATTGCATCAAACCCTTCTGTTTCTGAAGATAAACTTATCCAACTTCAATTAAGAGATGGATATTCGTATGTATTAAGACCGGATATTACAACCTCTATTTTAGAGGCGTATTTACCTCTTATGGACTCAAGCGATCAACTTCAAGTGTGCTATCAAGCATCTTCTTACAGACAAACAGAACAAGGACTTAAAACATTTCCTCAATATGGATATGAAGTTGTTGGTAAAGTTGACATTCATCAACAGCTCTCGATGTTATTACAAATCTCCAAAAAATTGAAACAAGAAATTGTCTTTGTAGTTTCCTATCCTTCTTATATCTTATCTTTAATACCTAATGCAACAAAACCTATTGTAGAAGCATTATCAAGACAATCTAAAACTGCTTTAAAAACGTTATTAGATGATCAGACTTTTCAACAAATACTACCACTACTAGAGTCTAAAGGAACATTAGTCACTTTAAACAAATACATGGATCTTTCTTTTTTAGCACCTTATCAAGAAGAATTACTTGCACTTAATGCAACACTTGACCTTAGCGTCATGCCACCGTATGATTACTATTCAGGACTTTATATTCAAGGATACATGAAAGGGTATTACCGTCCTGTATTATTTGGAGGATCTTATAATAGTAGAACGGGTCAATATCAAAAAGAAGCCTTTGGTGTTTCTATTTCACTTGAGATGCTTTTAAAGGAGTTTAACCTATGATCACATGCGCAATTCCAACGGGTAGACTTGGAAAACAAACATTAGAACTACTATACAACAAACACATTACAGAAACACTGATTGAACCAGGAAGGCAACTCCAAATACAAGAGGATTCCTCATACATGACTTTTTTATTTGTAAAACCAAGCGATGTTATCACCTATGTGACATCTGGTCTTGCTGATATTGGTATTGTTGGCAGTGACATCATAGAAGAAACAAAAGCTGATCTATATGAACTACTCGATTTAAACATTGGTCAATGTCAGATGATTGTTGCGGGTTTTGATCAAAAGACGTATCAAGAAAGTGATCATTTAGTGGTCTCAACTAAGTTTGTG
This sequence comes from uncultured Acholeplasmataceae bacterium, assembly GCA_964648785.1. Classification (GTDB taxonomy): domain Bacteria; phylum Bacillota_I; class Bacilli_A; order Acholeplasmatales; family Acholeplasmataceae; genus UBA8290. Next base: position 570 of record CAZYNC010000095.1, on the reverse strand, counting down.
AATACCGCAATTGATTTCTTTAAGAACCGTCATCAAACCATTGATATCAAAAAACTCAATGGTTCAGTCGAACTCGCTCCAATCATTTCATTATCTGATGTCATCGTAGATATTACAGAAACAGGTACGACACTCAAAGAAAACGGACTTCACATCTTCGATACGATTTCAAAAGTATCCGCACGCCTTATTTGTAATCAAGCATCCTTTTACTTAAAACAACAACCCATTAATGCCTTAAAAGAAAGACTGAGTTTATGAACTTCTATACAAAAGAAACATACATCAACAAACTGAATAGCCAACTGTCATTTGATACACAAAAGACAGTGGAAGATAAGGTCAATGCGATCATTGAAGCAGTAAAAGTCAATGGTGATGATGCGATAAGACATTATACAGAAACGTTTGATCGCGTCAAACTTGAGTCATTTACTGTCAGTCAAAATGACATTCAAGAAGCATATTTAAATGTTTCTGATAACGTTAAAGCAGCCCTTCAAAAAGCGATCATGAATATTCAAACCTACCATCAACAACAACGTTATGATAGTTTTGAATACGAAGTTA
>CAZYNC010000094.1:0-2191 GCA_964648785.1 uncultured Acholeplasmataceae bacterium | reverse complement strand
TCATATTTGCATGTTTTCCCATCATCTCAAGAATAAGTTCGTACGTGATTGCACCTTCAAATGCATCATAACTTTCTAGTGTGATGATGCATACACGATCGGTTTGATACTGTTTAATGGCTTTTATGTGACTACGAATTAGTGTTTTTTTAAACATTGATATACTAGGATGACTATCTGATTGAATCTCTTTGTAAGGGGTATAATAAAGTCGATTATCGTTTGGATGCATTTCGATATAGAAAAGTTTTCTTTCTTTTTGATAATAAAGTTCAAAAACAAAAACATCATGATTGAGATACATGATTTTATCGATACGATGATGTTTAAGTGCATCGTGATATTCATTTGTAAGATGATGCATCATGAGCCCATCAAAAGACATCTTGAAAACCTTTCATGAAAATACTTTACACATTCTATATTATCATATATAATAACATTTAGATAAGCAAGGGAGCAAGGCATGAAATTAAACGAACGCGGCTTACTCATTGTATTGTCAGGTCCATCAGGCGTTGGTAAAGGTACAGTAAGAAAAGCACTCTTTGACATGGATGAACACGATCTTACTTATTCTGTATCGATGACAACACGTCCAAAACGAGAAGGTGAAGTTGATGGTGTTGATTATTACTTTGTTTCAAAAGAAGATTTTGAAAAACGCATTTCAGAAAATGGATTTTTAGAATACGAACAATTTTTTGGAAACTATTATGGAACCCCTAGGGATAAAGTGGAACAACAACTAGACCTAGGACATGAAGTTGTATTAGAAATTGAGGTCCAAGGTGCACTTAAAGTCCGAGATCAAGTCAAAGATGCAGTGTTTATCTTTCTAGTGCCACCTTCAAAAAAAGCGTTGAAAGATCGCTTGATATCTCGTGGTACTGAAGATGATCAAACGATTGACATCAGACTAAATAAGGCTGAAAAAGAATTTAAATTAGCACACAAGTATGATTATATTGTTGTAAATGATGATGTCCACAATGCAGCAGATAGAATACTTGCCATTATTCGTGCTGAACATGCAAAAACTGAACGTACGATTTATAAATATAAAGCGTTAATAGAAGGAGATTTATGAGTAATAAAGACGGATTACGTTATCCATCCATCGATGATTTGTTAGATAAAATACCATCAAAATATAAACTTGTGTATGCAGCCTCAAAAGTTGCAAGACTTTTAGAAGAAGCGAATTTAGAAGTAGAAGATGCTGTTTCAGAAAAAAGTATTGGGATTGCACTTGAAGAAATTATTGCAGGTCGCGTCAACATTGAATTTGAAAAAAAATAAAAGCGCTCTAGCGCTTTTTTTTATGATCAATTTCCAAAAATAGAAGTCACATCAGGAAGCGTAAAGGCATCAACACGTTCATAGGTATTGAGCTCATTTGAACTTGGTAATAAAACGGCATCTCTTTCATACAAAAAGTCAAGTAAGATCATGATGTCAAGTGAGACATCTAATGTTTCTGTATTATCAATAAGTCCACCAACTGGAATCGTGAGTGTATCGACATCAGATTGAATCGTTGCATACACAACATACCCATTTACAATGACAACCTCAATGGTTGCCTCAATGTTCAAACCTTGAATGACATTATCAATGATAATCGGAACAGATAACATGTGACCATACGTCATTTCATACACGTCAAGTAATGTAATTTGAGGATCTATAAAATTGATGAGTGTTTCTGGGGTAATATCGATTGAAAAATCAAGTAATACGGGAAGTTCAAATGCTGCTTCATTCGTTGCCATGACTTGATTTTCTTCAGCAGTGATTCTAAATGGAGGATTTGATAAACTGATTTCAGACGTAAAATAAGTGTCTGTAAAGTCATCAAGTAATTGGAGAAATAATCTTAAACGACCTGATAAACCACCGGTATCAATGAGTTGTTCATACCCGATTGTATTAAGATCAAGGGTTTCAAATGTTCTAAAGTCAAGCGTATTTTTATAGTTGGTTGTGATCTTTTGGTTAAACACAAGATCAAGTGGATCTGATAAAGTTTCTTGAGATTGTATGTGAATGTATTGAGATTCGTATTTAATTGCCGATTCATAAAATACCATCTCTTGATACAATGCTCTTTTTTCATTATCCGTCATAGTAATAAGCGTCTTTTCTTGCGTGTAAAAGTCGATGTCAAGTTCAAAAGGATTCACATCAG
>CAZYNC010000093.1:0-2209 GCA_964648785.1 uncultured Acholeplasmataceae bacterium | reverse complement strand
CAGGTAATTTAAACATATGATCCCCTTTGTTTTTTTCTATTTTATAACATTTTTTACGATAATATGCATAAATCATTTTTTTTTACAAATTATTTAGATGTGGGGAACTATATCAGTTTAAAATAACGTTTAAAAATGCTATAATTAACCTGTTAAAAACATAAGAAGGTGACGAATTGCAAGATTCTATTACAAAAGAGATTATTGCACTGGATAAAAAACTTCGAGAAAAAATTGAACTCTTAGAATTAGAAAAACAACATATTGATCAAACTATCGATAAAGAAACTGTAAAAATTAAAGAAAACTTTAAAGCAGAATTAGAGAAGCTTATCGATGAAACCAGTCAAAAAAATAATATGATTTTTAAAGCAAAAAAACATTCTGCTAAGACTGACTTTGAAACACGATTGAAATCTATTCAAAATCTATTTGATCAACATAAAGATGCTTGGATTGAAAGTATTTTTAATGCATGCATTAGTGACAAGGATAATTAACTTTGAGTCAAGCTAATAATGCCATCATCGCAAAATCCAAAGCGATGTACGGTCAGTTTTTACATGCTGAAGATTACAAAAGAATGATCAAATTCAATTCTGTATCTGACATTGTAAGTTATTTAAAAAAACATCCTTTTTATGAGTCTATTTTAAAAGATATCAATGAAAAAGCTGTTCATCGTGGACAACTAGAAATGCTCATTAGAAAAAATAATTTTGATCGCATTTTGAAATTAATCCATAGTGTTTACTCAAAAGATAAGTCTTACTATCAACTCTCTGTTATTAAGCAAGAAAGTGATCTCATACTGACAGTTTTAAGAACTATTATTAGTGATGATGATTTAGAATCTATTAAAGGCAAGGTACCCTATTTTTTTGATGTTCATACTGAGATTGATCTAGAAAAGCTCATGTCATCAGAAACTTTTGATGAACTCATTGAATCGCTTAAAGATTCAGATTATTACACCATTCTCAAACCTTATTATGTGAAAGATAAAAATTTTATTCGGTATTTAGATATTGAGTATAAACTTGAAATGTATTATTACGATCAAGCGTTTAAAAGAATTGATCTTAACTACAAAGGGAGTTTGTCACGAGATTTAAAAGATTTATATTATACAAGAATAGAACTTCAAAATCTCACTAAAATATACCGTTTAAAGAAATTTTATCAAGCAGACCCGCTTACAATTAAAAATTTACTTGTATTAAAACACTCGAGGTTAAAAGAACGTAAGTTAGATGAAATTATTGCTCTTAAAGATCCAAATGACATATTAGAATATTTAACACATTCAAACTTAAAGTACTATAAAAACGAACAAGACTTTGTATACATCGAGTACTTTGCAGGAAAAATTCGTTATGATTTAGCAAGAAAATTTATGTATTTTGCACATGATGTACCAAAAGTGTTTACTGCTTTCCTGACGCTTATTGAAATTCAAAATGATAATTTAACCAACATCATTGAAGGTGTACGTTATCAAATTTCAGAGATTGAAATGCAACAAATGCTGATTTACACATAGGAGATAATATGGCAATTTCAACCATTAAATTAATCGATATAACTGCCAATCAAAATCAGCTTGATGATGTCTTAACAACATTAATTAAAACAGAAAACATTCATCCAGTACTTGCCAGTGAAATCATTGAAAAAGTTCATGGCTCAACGTCGTTTGTTTCAGAAAACCCTTGTCAAGCTCTACTTCAAGATGTAAAAGATATTGAAACTAAATTCAATATCCAACTTACCGATGTAGAACAAAGAAATTACGACATTGATTTTGATGAAATGTATGAATATATGCAAAATTTAAAACTTCAACTCAATGAAGAGATTAGTCGTATTAAGATACTAGAAAAAGATATTTCTGAATATCGAGATGCACTGATTCAAGTCAATCATCTGAAGGCATTAGATTTACCTTTAGATGATCTCTTTGCTGCTGAGTATGTGACGTTTCGATTTGGAAGATTACCGAATGATAGTGTTCCAAAATTACGTTTTTTTCAATCAAAACCCTTTGTTTTTCAATCATTTGAAACTGATAATAATTATGCTTGGTGCATGTATTATACAACTGATGAATACAAGCGTGAAATTGATAATATATTTTCTTCCTTGTTTTTCGAACGTATCTTTATTCCTGATTTTGTTCATGGTAGACCTTTAGAGGCTATTGAGAACT
>CAZYNC010000092.1:0-2218 GCA_964648785.1 uncultured Acholeplasmataceae bacterium | reverse complement strand
CATTGGAGCTCCTTCATATAATGAGACACACAGTCTTTTATATTTGTTTCAAAATTACATAAAAATCATAAATAGTATAACATTTAAGGAATCATTTTTTTCAATTTCGTAACAAATTAATACTTTTTTAACCTTTAAAACAATAGTTTCAGTGATAAAATAATAGCTGATATGATACACAAAAATCAAACTCATATAAAAATGCATCTGTTATTGTTCATCACCATCATCTTGATGGTTTTACTCATTGGATGTCGTAATCATAAAGTTGATAACAATCAATATGTAGATGAGTACTATCAAGAGTATCAACTTTATTTAGAAAAAAAATTAAGCTTAGAAACATTAGCATTTCAACACGCGGTAAAAATACAAGTAGAAGTTTCAGATACAAAAACGATCTTTGGATCGGGAGTCATTTTTGATACAGAGGATACCTATATTTATATATTAACGAATTACCATTTAGTGTATGATACGCTTCATCACGACAAGATTTATATGATCGACCACAATGAAGTAAAAAGACAAGTCACGTTTGTCTACGGACATGCGAGTTATGATTTGGCGATTTTGGTTTTTGAACAAGTCACCCATGAATATGAAGCGCTCTCTATTTTAGATGAAGAACTGATACCTCCGTACGGGACATACATTGCCGGTTATCCAAAAGGAGAAATGTATCAATTTACATACGCTACTTATAGTCAAGATAAGCGCGTTGATCTAAAAGGTGAAATAGGCGATATCATCGATGTGACCTTTGAAGTCATGAGTTTAAATATTAAAAGCGAATCAGGAAGCAGCGGGAGTGTAGTTTATAACCTTGACAAAGAATTAGTAGGTATCGTCTTTGCAGGAAGCAATAACATATTAGACCCATTTGAAACCTATGTGATTCCAAGTACACGTGTTATTGAATTCATTCATCTATATCAACAATACAAAACCACTTAGTCGATGAAACAATTAAGTGGTTTTTTGTTTCTTATCTATTGGTTGAAAAATATCAAATGGATATTAGAAAATTTAAGCGTTTTTTAATGTTTAAAATGATATAATTAAAACAAATATAATCTTTTCTAGAGGGGGCTCATATGAAAAAGATCATTCAAATATTGCTATTAGTGATGTTGTCGGTAGTAGGATCGACATCACTGATATATTTTGTCTTGATGCCAATGGCGATTGCTGAAATTGAACCACAAGAAAAAGCAGTGCCAATTTATCAAGGGATGGAAGTGCTAGAGGAAACAGCATTACCATTATCGTTGATTTCTCAACGTTTCCCTTTTTATGTAGATTCAGAAGTTGATACCAACACGTTTGAGTCTGATTTTGATGTCATAGAAGAAGAAGGTGTCCAAAGTTTTGTTGAGCTTGGGGATACTTTTTTTGTATCTGTGAAACTTGCAAACCCAGATAACTTTGTGATTTTATCGTTTACATTAAACGGTGTTTTTTATCAAAGTTTCCAATTTGAAGATGGAAGTGATTCTGAAACATTAATATTAGAGGTCACTGCTGGAGATATACCGGGATTGAAAGAATATACGATTGATGCGATTAAGTATATCGACGGTACAGAGATTAAAGATGTTGTCATGCAAGGTGATAAAACCATTAAAGTAGGTGTTCGTCACGAACTTGAAGTTTCTGCATCAACATCAATTGTTACGAAAGAATTAACCTCTGCATCCATTGAAGTTCAAATTGATGACCCTAACAATTTAACGTCTCAGTCTGAAGGACTTATTTTGGGTTATTTAGTCCAAGGTGAAGAAGTTCTTAATCAATATACCTTAAACTTAGGATTAAATACCGTTACTTTTGAAACGCTTGATTCTTCACAAAACTATGATTTTTATATTGTCACAGTGTATGATTTATTTGACGGAGAAGGACCACAAGTTAGAATATTAGATGAGCTTGCAATCGAAACACATCGTATCGTGAAATTAGACGTTGTCGACATCTCATCTAATCAAATGCAATTAGCTCCTAGTTATTATGAAGGTATTACATCGACTTTAAATAACGTTGAGTTATATTTAAATAACACGCTCATCACAACATACGATGAGACGTTTACATTTGATGAATTGTTATCCAATACAACGTATACGTTAAAAACATATTACACCTATGATTTAAATGATGGAAATGGTGAACAAGAAGGCGTCTTAACGCAATACATTCAAACACTTTCTAAACAAGC
>CAZYNC010000091.1:0-2240 GCA_964648785.1 uncultured Acholeplasmataceae bacterium | reverse complement strand
CACCATTTAAAAAACAGAAATTATGATACAATATTAGTAACTGGGTCTTTATATTTTTTAAGATCTTTAACAGTTGCATTAAAGTCTAAAGGGGGAAACCATGAAAGGTAAAACACAAGTTGTACAACTCACTACTGCAACTATGCTCACAACCGTTGGGGTGATATTAGGTAATTTCGCCATTATTATTCCTGTATTTTCGATACCAGCATTACGTTTAGATATTGTTGCAATTCCGATTATTCTAGCTGGACTCATTTTAGGTAAATGGTACGGGATGGGTGTTGGGATTATTATTGATATCATTAATTTTTTATTATACGGACAAGGTGCTTATCACGTTGGGTTTACCATCAATAATGCACTCATCGGATTGTTTTCAGGGATGATTCCCTTGTTATTTCAAGACAAAAGTTTTCTTTTTATTAAACGAACACTCATCATCACATCCGGTGTTTTACTCGTATCAACAATTGCTGTTTTAGCCTCATTAAATCAACTATCATTAGGTGGAGAAAGCATGTCACTTACTGCAGAAGTAAGAATTGCGATTATTGCACTCGTTGTGGTCATGAGTTTACTGACAATAGGGTTTATGTACTTAACGTTAAGAGACTATAAATATGAATTGAAAGATATGTATGTCGTGTCACTCATGATTATTATCATTGAATTTTTTGTCATTATTTTATTGACACCTATTTGGATTCAAGATTTATTAGGACAACCTTATATGATTGGGTTTCTTGCTAGAATCATTCGTGGTGCCCTCATGATTCCGTTTAAAATTATCATTGTATTAGCACTTATCAATGTCATCAAAAAACAACAAGTTTCAACATTAAGAGGGTTTATTGAACGTTAATGTAATTGGTGCAGGTTTAGCAGGTGTTGAAGCTGCCTACTATTTATTAAAAAAAGGATATTCTGTTCATCTTTACGAGATGCGACCTAAAGTCATGACACCTGCCCACCGGACAGGTGATTTTGCTGAACTTGTATGTTCTAATTCATTGCGTTCAGATGATATAATGAATGGCGTTGGCTTATTAAAGCATGAGATGAGACAGTTTGATGCCATTACCATGAAAGCTGCAGATGTCGCACAAGTTCCAGCTGGATCTTCACTTGCGGTTGATAGAACGATATTTTCTCATACCATTCAAGACCTTTTAGAGTCTTTTGATACGCTTACGATCCATCAGGACGTTTTTTCTGCAATAGATGACCAAATTCCTACCATTATTGCAACTGGTCCACTGACCCATGAAGATTTAATGTCATCGTTAGGGTCTTTATTTGATCATTCTATGCTCCATTTTTTTGATGCTGTTGCTCCTATTATTGATGGGACTACGATTAATATGGATGTCTGTTACTTAAAAAGTCGATACGATAAAGGTGATGCAGATTATATCAATTGTCCCATGGATGAAAAAACGTACCACCAATTTTATGATGCCTTGATGTCATCTGATAAAGTTGAGATCAAAGATTTTGAAAACAACGTCTTTGAAGGGTGTATGCCAGTTGAAACAATGGCAGAAAGAGGTATCGATACGTTAAGATTTGGCCCATTAAAGCCAGTTGGACTTGAAAAAGATGGACAAAGACCTTATGCCGTTATTCAATTAAGACAAGATGATGTAGGAAAAACCATGTATAACATTGTAGGGTTTCAAACACACTTAACATGGCCAGCTCAAAAAAAATTGATTCAAATGATCCCTGGTTTAGAAAAAGCGAACATCATTCGTTATGGTGTGATGCATAAAAACCATTACATTCAATCAACAGAAGTATTAAATAGTGGCTATCAAGTTAAAACACATCCCAATCTTTTTATTGCCGGTCAACTTTCTGGCGTTGAAGGGTATGTCGAAAGTGCTGCATCAGGACTTAATGCTGCTATTCAACTTGATCATTATCTTCAAAAAGGTCAAGTCTATCCATTTCCAAAAGACACGATGATGGGTGCAATGGCAAGATATGTGTCCACTCCCAATCGATCATTTGTACCTATGAATGCCAATTTTGGTTTGATGGATCTTGTCGAAAGAAAAATGAAAAAAGCTGATAGAAAATCTTTTTATGTTAAAAGAGCCCAAGACGCCATGACAATGTATATGAAAGATGTGATGACACGTGATTGATCTTTTCATTGAATACTTAACCCACATCAAAAGGTATTCTCATCATACCGTTTTAGGATATCAACGTGATCTCCTTGATTTTGAACG
>CAZYNC010000090.1:0-2274 GCA_964648785.1 uncultured Acholeplasmataceae bacterium | reverse complement strand
ATTGTATAAAGTTCCAGTTAAAGCAATCTTTGTTTTAGGATTTGGCGTCATCTTTCAACCACATGTTAAACTCGTTTATAACATGACATTATTAAAGCTTTTTGGTGGTATCGTCATACCATCCTCCACTCCAGTCACAAATGATTTAACATATCACAAACTAAAACGCGGTTATCAAGCATCCTTATTGGTTGCTCCAATTATGACATTTATCTCACCGCTATTATTTAGTATGATAAGCTTTGTGATGCATATTGAACTCTCACTTACGATTATTATTCTATTCATCTCAAGTTACATAACTTGGGTTATTGCACCGACATTTTTTATTGATTATCAACATCTATACGGCGATGTTAAAGCGTATCAAAAGATTAAACATAATCATATTTTATTTGAGGTTCAACTTATATCTCAAGCCATGTTACAAGGTAACATAGAAGATGATCTAATGTTTTTATATGACAAGTTTATTCATAAATGGATATCATTACCAAACAAAGAGAAAAAATCAGAAATCATTTTACCAATTGTCTTAAAAGGGCTTTATCAACAATATATAACCAATCCTGATATGCTGTATGAAGTCAAACGTGTATTACAAAAAAGACATTTATTACATGATGCTTCAATCCATTTAGATATCTTGTTTTCATCCCATCAATTAGGGGATCCGATTATATGGCATGATACGATGATGACCTTAATAAAAAAAGAAGCATCTGATGAACTGAATCTTTATCATGCTTGGCTCAACCAAGACCATCTTAAAATCAAGCAATTATTACTTAAAAAAGAAGAGAATTTGTTATACTTTAACTATGTAAAGAACGAAGATACCATTCATTTTTGGTCATGTCCAAAAATATTACTACAACCGATTGTGTGCCATATATAAAAAAAAGACATAAAGTCTTAAATGGTGCCCCTAACGAGAATCGAACTTGTATTTCAGCATTACCATTGCTGCGTTTTGCCATTAAACTATAGGGGCAGCGCAATCATAATCATATCATAATTCAAGAAAGTTGACAACTATGACGTTTATTTTTAAGCTTCTAAAACCATATAAAATAAGACTTTTCTTTGCACTCTTATTAAAATCGATTGCGGCACTTGCGGATCTCATGATCCCATTTTTAATTGCCTATATGATTGACACGCAAATTCCACGCTTACAAGAAGGTGATTCATTACTTCCAATTTTCCTAAACGGTGGATTAATGGTAATCATTGCACTATTAGGATGGATACTCAATGTCATTTCAAATCGCAGTTCGGAATATATAGCTTCTAAAGCTGTAGAGACACTTCGAAGTGACTTATTTATATCGATAGAATCACTTTCTGCTCAAGATGTTGATACGCTATCTAAACCTTCGCTTATTTCAAGAATGACAACCGATACCTATAACATTTATCGTGCCGCTGCTATTATTCAACGATTAGGTATTCGTGCTCCCGTCTTATTATTAGGGGGTATTTTACTATCTTTTACCTTTGATGTGGTCTTAACCCTCGTGATGGTGATAATGCTTCCTTTTGTTTCCATCATTATTTATGAAGCTTCAAAAAAAGGGATACCACTTTATAAAAAAAATCAGTTTTTAATGGATCAACTCATTAGGAAATTAAGAGAGTTTATTACGGGTGCTAGAGTTGTTCGAGCATTATCCATGAATGATCATGAAATGCATCAATTTGCAACTATTAATCAAACATCGAATCAATCTGAACTTCATGCAAATAAAGTCATGGCGCGTGTCAACCCGATGATGAATATAGTCATGAACATCGGTCTCGTTGTTGTATTAATGATAGGTGCTTACAGGTTATCATTAGGCGTCACAAAGATCGGTGCAATCATGGCTTTTGTTACGTATTTCACGATCATTTTAAATGCGATGATGGGTATCACAAGAATATTTGTCTTATCGTCTCGTGCAGCAGCATCGAGTGAACGCATTGAAGAAGTCTTACATCAAGTAGCAGATGTTCAAGAAGGTCAAGATGCGTATCAAGTGAATTCTTCGTATCCCCATATTGAATTTAAAAACGTCAGTTTTTCATACTTGAAAAAAACGAACCAACTTGACGATATTTCATTCAAACTTTATAGAGGTCAAAAACTTGGTATTATCGGTGCAACTGGATCAGGTAAATCAACCATCGCCAAGTTGTTGCTTCGTTTTTATGATGTCGATCGAGGGACAATAAAAATTTATGGAAAAGACATAAAATCTTATACACTGCATTCACTAAGACATCACTTTG
>CAZYNC010000089.1:0-2303 GCA_964648785.1 uncultured Acholeplasmataceae bacterium | reverse complement strand
AGCAGGTCATTCGTAATGATCAGGTCGTAGGTTCGAGTCCTATTTTCGGCACCATTAAAAAGACGTATTGCGTCTTTTTTTATTGTTTTAAGATCATAAGTCATGTAATATAAAGCTAAAGAGGTAAGTATGTCTTATATATTAGTCATTGACCAAGGAACATCATCAACACGCAGTATCATCTTTGATCATCAAGGGTCTATCATCTCCCAAGCTCAAAAAGAGATTACATCATTTTATCCCCATCCAGGATGGGTGTATCAAGATGCAAATGAAATATGGCTATCGGTATTAACAACGATGACACAAGCGATTTATCAACACAATATCGATCCAAAAGACATTGATGTCATTGGTATTACCAATCAAAGAGAAACCGTCGTGGCTTGGGATAAATACACAGAAAAACCCATCCATCACGCCATCGTATGGCAATCAAGACAAACGCAAGAGCATTGTGATCAACTTAAAAAAGCGGGTTATGAAACACGCATTCAAGAAAAAACAGGACTTGTCATTGATCCATACTTTTCAGCAACCAAACTATCATGGCTGATGCATCATGTAAGTGATATCAAGTCGCTTATAAAAGAAGATCGTCTTGCTTTTGGCACGATCGATAGTTTTATTATGTATAAACTGACGGGTCGTCATGTGACCGATGTTTCTAATGCATCTAGAACGATGTTATTCAATATTCATACCCTTTCTTGGGATGATGAATTGCTTGCTTTATTTGATATTCCTAAGAGCACACTTCCAGAAGTCATGGATTCTAGTGCTATATTTGGACATACTAAAACGCACCATTTTTTTGGTCACTCAATTCCTGTTGGCGGTATATTAGGGGATCAGCAAGCAGCATTATTTGGTCAACGTGCTTTTTCGAAAGGGGATATCAAAAACACGTATGGAACAGGGTGTTTTATATTGATGAACACTGGGGATAAACCTGTCTCATCAAATCAAGGACTACTTACAACTGTTGCCTGGAAAATTAAGGATCACGTAACTTATGCACTCGAAGGCTCAGTGTTTGTAGGTGGATCTGTGATCCAGTGGTTACGAGATGGATTAAAAACGATTCAAGATGCTAAAGCTTCATCACATGAAGCTTTAACGTTATCCTCGAATGAAGGTGTTTATTTTGTACCAGCGTTTGTGGGTCTTGGGACACCATATTGGAAAAGTGAGGCAAGAGGTGCTATCTATGGTATTACTAGAGGCACAACGTCTGCACACTTCACGAGAGCTGCTTTAGAGTCCATTGCCTATCAAAGTTATGACGTCATTGAAGCGATGAAACAAGAAAGTCAATTAACCATCAAGAACTTATTTGTAGATGGTGGTGCAACACGTAATCAGTTTCTCATGCAATTTCAGGCGGACATATTAGATATCCATATACACAGACCATTTCAAAGCGAATCCACTGCATTTGGAGCCGCACTTATGGCTGGGTTATCCGTTGGTATTTATCACGATTTAAAAGATATACAAAACCTCTTAGTAGAAAAAGAAAGCTTTTATCCAAAAATGTCTCAAGCAATAAGAGAGAAACATTTAGATGGATGGCAAGCTGCGATTGAGGCAACGATACAAAAAAGACCATCTTATACATTACAAGATGATCTTAAGGATTAAAAATTTCTGGATGTAAATCAACATATTTGTCTAAATACTTCGTGAGCATTTTTTTATCAAAGAAGACATCGACATATTCATAATGATATCCACGTAGATGGATACATTTTAAATAAGAAATAGGCTCTTTATAGGTTTGTTCATACCCAAGTTTATATAAGTTAAGTTGTAATGTTAAGTGTGTTTCATGAAGGTGTGCCATTCTTTTGACATCAACAAGGCCATAGCCTTTCATAAAAGGAGAGGTAACAATCATATCAAATCTTCCAGCGGCTATGACAATCCCTAAATGTGAAATCACGACGATTTGTTCATTTTTAACAACATCGATTTGATGTTGTTTTTTTAATTTTAAATAATGTTTAAACTCTAGTAAATCACTTAATTCACCAGTCGTTTCAAAGTGTTCTATGGCATCATGTAGTTCTGTCCCACGTGCGGCAGCCCGCATGAGAATCTCTGAATCAACACGTTTATAAGGAGAAGGTAATAACTCTTTTATGAGTTGTGTGACAGATATGACAGGCTTGTGGTCAACTGTATAATGATGCGTATCAGGATCAAATGTGACATGATACCCTCCTATTTGATGTGTTTCAATCATAAAGATCTCCAAGGAGTTTCTCTTTTAAGTAGGTATCTACAGGTTTATTGAAGAT
>CAZYNC010000088.1:0-2317 GCA_964648785.1 uncultured Acholeplasmataceae bacterium | reverse complement strand
TTAAAGACAAGACTTAAAGTTGACGAAAAAAAAGACATCACGATGCTTGATGTCTATGATAATCAATTAGAAACATTAAGTATTATCTTCAACTTGCGTTAATGTAAAAGCGGGTTTTGCTGAAGGTAATTCTAAAAATAATTTTTGTGTGTATAAAATACCATTTAAATGATCAAACTCATGTTGAAACACAATGCCGACATAACCACTTAAATGCAATATAATCGGTGTAAGTGAATCTGTTTCTTCGATGTAGCGTAATGCTTTCATCGTGACACTTTGATGACGCGGTGTAAGTCCTTCAGTTTCTCGATCTACACTTAAACATCCCTCGCCACCAGGTAAATAGATTAAGTCTTGACTTTTACTTGTGATTTCTGGATTGACTAACATATAGGAATATAACGTCCCGTCCATATCATGGACATGGACAGCAAACATTCTTTTTAACACATTGACTTGCGGTGCTGCAATCCCAACAGAAGGACGATATGCCTCGTTATCTTGATTTTCTTCATCTGTTGAAAGCTTCACATAATTCAATAAATCAATTAATAAAGCTTTATCTTCTTTAGAAAGTGGAAGTGCAACAGGTTCTGACACTTTATATAAATTAGGATGTCCTTCTCTAATAACATCGTTCATTGTAATCATGGTTATACCTCTTTATCATTATCATGATATCATAAACAAGTATAATCATTGATATGAACATAAAATTTGTTATAATATGGACATAATAAAACCCATGTCATCATATGGAGGATTCCATGCAGTACACCAATAGAATGTCATATGTCGTGTATTATAGAGGCAATCAAGTCTTAAAAAAACTTGAACAGTTTCCAGTCGACATCTCATACATATCAAAAAAACTATCTTATGCCATTTTATATATGGACAAAGAATTAGAACATAAAATAAGAAAAACATTACGTTTTACAAAAGGCTTTAAATTTTTCGAACCTTCAAAAACATTTGATGCATCTCTCAATTTCTAGTGTTAAGTATTTATACTTGACACTTTTGTTTTTTTAAGTATAATAAACATGTTATAAAGATATAGAAAAGAGGATATATATGGTTAAATTACGTTTACAACGTTTTGGAAATCACAAACGCCCATACTATCGTGTTGTTGCAAGTGATTCAAAACGCGCAAGAGACGGGAAATTCTTAGACATACTTGGTACGTATGATCCAATTACTGGTAATGTCAATATTGATGCTACTAAAGTTGGACATTGGATGCAACATGGTGCACAACCAACAGATACTGTCAAGAGTTTATTTAAGAAACACAAAGTAGTCAATCCATCATAAGGAGGAAGACTTATGGCAACAGATTTTGAAAAACTCATCAAACATATTGTGATGCCACTTGTTGTTTATCCAGATGATGTTTTAGTGAAAATACTTGCTGAAGAAGACACACAACTTAACATTCAATTACTTGTGAATGAAAAAGATTTAGGACGCGTGATTGGTAAAGGTGGCAAAATCGCAAGTGCCATTCGCACGATTTTGTATGCGGGTGCATCTAAAGATGGGAAACGCATCCATTTAGATATTGATTCATATTCTCTATAATGTTTCTCATCGGTACGATTACAACAACACATGGTGTTAAAGGTGAAGTCAAAGTTAGAAACTTAAGTGATTATGATCGTTTTCATGCCGGTCACATCGTGATCATCAACCAAAAAGAATTTCGCATCACTTCAGTAAAACATCAACATGATCGTCTCATCGTGAAGTTTGAAGGTGTTGATTCTATGAATGATGCGTTAGAACTTAAAGATCAAGACATCTATGTCAACACCAAACCGGTTGATTCAACTGGTACACATTATCAAGATCTCATCGGAAAAAACGTCTATTTAAAAGACGATACCTATGTTGGACAAGTGAAATACATCAGGGAAGTACCTCAAGGACATCTACTTGAAGTAGACGTACAAGGACAACTTAAACTCATCCCATTTGTCGATGCATTTATTAAAGACATTTTAGATGATAAAATTGTTGTGGATGTGATTGAAGGTTTATTATGAAAATAGAGATACTGACAATATTTCCTGGATTTTATCAACAATTTTTAGAAACATCGATTATACACCGTGCGATAAGAGATCATAAAGTTGAGATTCACATTCATGACTTAAGAGATTATGCGCACAATAAACATCGTCAAATTGATGATACACCGTATGGTGGTGGTGTCGGCATGCTGATGCAGTTTCCACCTATTTATGATGCCGTCCATCAATTAAAACAAGACGATACGAAAGTGTATTTAACATCACCTCAAGGTAAA
>CAZYNC010000087.1:0-2353 GCA_964648785.1 uncultured Acholeplasmataceae bacterium | reverse complement strand
ATAGGAGCGTACATCTTGTTCTTAAAAAAAGACAATATAAACTCGAAGTGACCGCTACAACAACAGATTATACAGATTTAGCTTCCCCTAGACATGGTCAGATGAAAGAAACGATTAAAGAGGGATTATCTGGTAATATCACCTTGAAACTTTATAAAAAAAACACCTTGCTCTACGAAGATGAAGGTGTTGCATCCGGTATCGAAATAATGTTAAAAAAACGAATTAATTCAAAATAATGATGTTTTTATAATAATGAAAAAACGTATATAAATGGTGCAATATGCAACTTTATCTATTCCAACAAGATTTAAGAATACATGATCAACCTTTATTAAGTCACGCCATGAAAAGAGGACCTGTTATTGGTCTTTATCTTTTTCATGAAGCATGGTATTCAAAAACTTATAACGGTATCCAAAAGAAAAGTAACCTTGTTTTAAATTACCTTTATGAAAGTGTTAAAAACCTTGCTATTAAGTTAAATACGTTAAACATTCCATTAATTGTAAGAAAAGGTCGTTACCAAGACATTATCAAAGACATATTGGATACCTATAAAATTGAGTGTATCTATTATGAAAAACTGCCTGGAACTGAAGAAGATCAACTCTATCACTTTATTAAAAGGCTCAATATCAAGTCTTTTCATCAAGAAATGAAGCCTCTTTATAAAACTATTGATCTACCTTTTTCAATTGAAGCATTACCTGAGATTTTTACCCACTTTAGAAAAAAAATTGAAACAACATCCATTCGTTTTGACATACATGATTCACTAAATTCTCAAGCTCCTGTTTCAATTCAAACTTCTTTTCCTGAAAAAAAAGATCTATCTATCGAACATCAAACACTTCAATTTCAAGCAGGAGAATCTAATGCGTTATCTCATTTGCATGACTATTTTTTTATTCATCACTATGCAAAAACATACAAAGAAACACGCAATGGAATGTTAAGGTTTGAAGATTCAACCAAGTTTTCTCCTTATTTGGCTATTGGGTCATTATCCGTTAAAACCATCATGAATACCCTCAGTCAATATGAAAAAAAGGTCATAAAGAATGATTCAACGTATTGGATTTATTTTGAATTGTTATGGCGTGACTACTTTTATTATGTCCACAAAAAACATGGCAATACCATTTTTAGTGAGTGTGGATTATCTCGTCATGTAGAGACAACTTTTAATAAAGCATTTATTGGTGCATGGATGCAAGGAAAAACTGGTTTTCCGCTTATAGATGCTAATATACGACAATTAGTACAAACAGGTTACATGTCGAACCGAGGCAGACAAAATGTTGCTAACTTTTTTACGAAATTTTTAAAACAAGATTGGCGAATAGGTGCAGCTTTTTTTGAGTCTTACCTTATTGATTATGATGTATCTTCTAACACATTAAATTGGTTATATAATGCCGGACTAGGTAATGATCCTAGAGAAAATAGAATGTTTAACTATATCACACAAGGTGAAAGATATGATATGGATCGAAGCTTTGTCAGAACTTTTTTACCTGAACTTCAACATGTTCCAGATCATTTAGTCTACAAAGTGAGTTTATTCTCAGACCACGAAAGAGAGACTTATCAATTAACATCTTATCCAAAACCAATTAAAAGGTATACGCCATGAATACGCTCATACTGTTTCCTTTTCAATTAAATACACGTTATATTGATGATATAAATATAAAGTTTGAGAACATTATCATTATGGATCATATATCCTTTTATAAACGTTATCCTTATCATAAAAAAAGAATTGCGTTGCATCGAAGTGCAATTATGCATTTTATTCATGAACATCAACATACTTATCCAATCAAGCATGTATGGATTGAATCTTTAGATCAGTTTTATATTACCTATAATCATCCTCATACGTATATGTATTTACCAAATGACCAACAAGATGTTGACTTTATTAAACCTCTTGATCATATTCATTTGCTAGATGATCCACTTTATATCGTTTCCAGAGAAGAATGGAAACAATTATTATCAAAAAAACCATGGAAAATGGATAACATTTACAGGCAATTAAGAATGAAACATCATATTTTAATGGATGATGATACACCTGTAGGTGGAAAGTATTCTTTTGATAGTGACAATCGTAAACCATTTAAAAAAGGTCTTCAATTTCATGAACCACTAACTTTTGAATCTGATGATATTACTACATCAGCCATAGACTGGACAAACGCTTTATTTTCAGATCATCCTGGAACACTTGATCATCTTCATGTTCCTGTCAATAGGACACAAGCACTTCAATCTTTAGATCATTTTATCAATTATAGACTCGCAAGTTTTGGTGATCATCAAGATGTCATGATGATTGGAC
>CAZYNC010000086.1:0-2367 GCA_964648785.1 uncultured Acholeplasmataceae bacterium | reverse complement strand
GATACATGTCTAAAGCAGCATTAAGCATATCAGGCGTATGTAAATGACCATCATAAGTCTTACAAAAAGTATCCACTAACGTCTCTAATGTTTCAAAGGTTTCTAAATAAACTGCTTCTGAAGGATATATGTTATGGATATTCCATGTATGGTTGACGTTGACTTCTGATCGTTTTAACAATTGTTTTTTCATGGTGAACTCCTTTTTTTATATGGTTTTAATGTATTATAAGAATTGATGTGTCATTCTTAATGCGTGTGATTGACCTTTATAATTAAAATAAGATTTTTAAATATCGTTCTCCATCTTCATCATAACCGGTATCAGTAAATCCATTCTTCATGTAAAACTGATATGGCATATCTTGTTCCATCGTACAAGATACATAAAGTGACTTCATGCCTTCTTCTCTACATTTATCAATAATAAGAGAAATCACTTGTTTTCCATATCCTTTGTTTTGATACGGTTTTCCTATCATGAATCTCCATATGTAATGACCTGGTTGGTTATAGGGTGGGATTTCTTCTGCGTTTAATTCTAACATGAGAAATCCTATGATTTGATCTTGTTTTACAATAACTCTCGGCCAAGCAATATCTTGATTGATGTAAGCTTGAGCAAGACTGACAGCATTCGGTGCAACGTGTGTTTTTTGAATGTCATCTAACGTGTCATAAAGATCTAAACATGCTTTTAAGTTTTGGTTTGTAATTTCAACAAGTTGAATCATGATCAGTGCCTTCTTTCATATCATCAGTTTGTATTCATGTTGATTGAAGTATTTCAATTAGTGATTGAATTCGATTATGTCTCGTCGTTTCAGTTTTTGCTCCTTCTATTTGAAGCATGAGTGCTTTCTTTTTGCTTGGAGCAAGTTTTTGATATATTTCCATCAAACCTTCTTGATTGATTCTAGATTCTACATCTTTTGGTATTTCAATAATACGAGGTTCTGTATCTAGGTGAATTTCTACATCCAATTCTTCACCACCTTGAATGTGTGCTTTTGCACGATTTTCTTTACTTAGGCTGATAAGAAATTGTGATCCTATTTTTCCAACTGCAGATCGATATGTGTAACCATTTATTGTGACTTTAACAAGGGGTTTTTTACCACCTCCAAGTCTTAACAGATCGTGTTCCTTTATTTCAATACCTGTGTTATTACCCATCACTATCACTTTGGTGTTAATGATCATATATTCTCCAACGATGAAAACTGTTTTTTTATATTTTAGCATACTTTATTTGATTATCTTATCTTTGCATAGTTGACTCTTATTAATTAAGGCGTATACTAGTGATGAGTTATTCTATTAGGAGGTCACTTATGAATTGGTTTATAGAACTTTCTCCTGTGATTCAAGCCTTGATTGGCACTGTCTTTACATGGAGTGTCACTGCTTTAGGGGCGGCTTTAGTTTTCTTTTTTAAATCCATTAATTTACGACTATTAAATGCTATGTTGGGTTTTGCTTCTGGTGTCATGATTGCAGCAAGTTTTTGGTCTTTGCTTGCGCCAGCGATAGAAATGAGTGAAAATCAGGGTAATATTCCTTGGATTCCTGCAGTTATAGGCTTTTTATCAGGTGGATTCTTTTTATTTTTAACTGATCGTTATTTACCTCATCTTCACATCGGTCATAAAACCGAAGAGGCTGAAGGTGTAAAAACGAGCTGGCATCGTTCAATTCTACTTGTTACGTCGATTACTATTCATAATATTCCAGAAGGATTAGCTGTGGGTGTTGCTTTTGGCGCTGCTGCATCAGGATTACCAGGTGCTACGGTATTTTCAGCAATTGCACTTGCAATAGGGATTGGACTTCAAAATTTTCCTGAGGGTGCTGCAGTGTCAATTCCGTTAAGACGAGAAGGTTTCACAAGAAAAAAAGCATTTTTATATGGACAGGCTTCAGGGATTGTTGAACCCATTGCAGGTGTCATAGGTGCTGCTGCGGTATTAACGTTTACATCCATTCTTCCATATGCTCTTGCTTTTGCAGCTGGTGCCATGATTTATGTTGTTGCTGAAGAATTAATTCCTGAAGCCCAAAGTTCTAAAAATCATTCTGATGTTGTAACAATTGGTGTGATGATCGGATTTGCTTTAATGATGCTTTTAGATGTTGCACTTGGATAAAAAAAGACCTTATCACAACTATGAGATAAGGTCTTTTTTATTGATATCATGTTTATACTAATTTAAAGTCGGATCTTTCAGAAAAAATTTGTTTAAAATATTTTTTTGTTTTAAATATAATCGGATTATCTTCAGGTATTAACGTATTATGGTCTAATAATACTCTTAAATAACTAATAGTATCTCTTCTAGGAATCGCTTTATATTGAATAAAGGTAAA
>CAZYNC010000085.1:0-2386 GCA_964648785.1 uncultured Acholeplasmataceae bacterium | reverse complement strand
AACTCAAAAGAATCGATCAACACTTAACCTTAGATCAACTCCTTGAAGATATTACGTCTGTCCGAAGTTATTATCGTTATCTCAAGCTTGAGGCTGATATGCCACTTCGTGTAATTAGTGCGCTTTGTCATCGGTTACATTTAAATGTTTCTGATCTTTTAGATTACGCAAAAACATCTGATTTCAAAGATTTTCATTTGGCAAAATTCATAAGGTTTCATCGTTTAAAGTCCTTTAAGCTCGTGAAACAAACTAAAGAAACGTTGTTAAACTTAACATTATCTAAAGAAGAGAAAGACCTTATCAATACAATTGAACAAGACAATACTCGTTTTCAACCTTTACAAACCTTTTTTGAAACATTGTTTAACAAAGATTCAATAAAGCCAAATAATTGGATGCATCATCATGTCAGATTTTTTATGCCAAATGTTTTTTTAGAATACGTCATTGAGTATGGTTATCAGAAACTTCATGATCTTAAACAGTTATCGTTTGTCATCGAATATTTAAATCAAATAAAACCGACATTAAGCGATCAATACATCCACTATCCCTTAAGTTTATTTGAAGCATATTATTATCAAAGTCAACAAGATCGATGTCAAGATGCACTCATCAAACATGTCTCCAACCATTTCTTTTTTGATCAAGGTATCCCTGTTTCAGTCTATATAAAAACACTTGAACAAACATTTCATTTTGACATGACTTTATTGTTCAAAGAAACCTTTTTAACTATCTTTCATTAAAAAAGATATCACCTTTATAAAGGCGATATCTTTTTATATACAAAATATGAAAACTCTCTTTACAATTTAAAAAATAAGCGTACAATATAGAATCAAAGGAGGGTATTCGTATGGCAAAAACTGCACCAAAACCTGCGGCAAAACCAGCTACTAAACCAGCTCAAAAACCTAAAGGTAAATAAGTTGTGTAGTGCCCGTGATCGAAACCCGTGATCATTTGGACACAAAGGGAGATCTACTGATCTCCCTTCTTTATTTGATCAAAATATCGTCCTAGCTCTTCTACCCGATGAGCATCACTACCGTAAGTGAATTTTGTTCCACCTAATGCTTTATAACGTTGTATGACTTCATCTTTAGGATACGGTCTTTTTTCAGTTAAAAATCCACTTGTATTGATTTCAAGCGCTTTATCTTTTTTAATGAGAGCCAATAAAATGTCATCAATAATTACTTTAAAATCTTCATACTCATAATCATCAAATGGCGCGTATCTTGGAATATAATCTAAATGTCCAAAGGTATCAAAATCATCTATTTCAGTAATGGCTTCTAGACATGTTTCAAAATAGCGTTGATACGCTTCTTGTTTTGTTTTACCTTGAAAATATTCTTTCGTGTAAAGATCTTTTTTTTCAAGATAATGAATACTTAAAATGACGTGCTCAAAAGGATACGATGTTAAAAATGTTTTGAGTTCCTCTTTAACATGACGTTGATATCCGACTTCAACCCCAAAATGAATCGGAATGGGAGAAGTTTTTTTCACGTTTGAAAAATCTTGATAGTAAGCGTCAAAATCAATGGGTTCTTTAAATAGTGGATGTGCAGGATCAATATCATGATGATCTGTAAATGTAAGTGACGTTAGTCTTAATTCAAGTGCTTTTTTGATATAGCCCTCAAAGGTCGCATGTGGGTCAGCGTCTTTTGAATAGTGCGTATGAATATGCGTGTCTTTACTGATCATTTTTAATGTGTCTTTTTCTTAAATTTTCAATGATGGTTTGAATATGAATACCTTTATTCACGAGTAGTACCGTTAAATGATAGAGTAAATCAGAGGTTTCTTCAATGAGTTCATTGTTGTCATTTTTAGACGCGATAATGACTTCTGAGGTTTCTTCACCAACTTTTTTAAGGATCTTGTCAAGACCTTTATCGAGTAAATAATTCGTATACGATCCTTCAATAGGATGTAATTTTCTATCTACAACAACATCATATAACATGTTCAAGTCAAACGATTGATTATCTGACATAACTGGCGTATAAAAACAAGAGCGATGTCCAGTGTGACACGCAACACCTTTTTGAATGACTTGCAGCAATAAAGCATCTTGATCGCAATCATAATACATCGAAACGACTTCTTGCGTATGGCCTGATGTTTCTCCTTTCACCCATAATGATTGTCTTGAACGACTGAAATAGGTTGCTTGTTTTGTATGTAAAGTTTGAAGATAAGCTTCTTCATTCATGTAGGCAAGCATTAATACTTCTTTTGACGTGGCATCTTGCGTAATGACTGGTATAAGACCATCTTGATTAAAGTTAAGTGTCATCGTATAGGAACTCCTTTTTCTTTTAGTGCTTGTTTTAATGTTTGAATCTTAATGGTTTGAAAATGAAAG
>CAZYNC010000084.1:0-2485 GCA_964648785.1 uncultured Acholeplasmataceae bacterium | reverse complement strand
GTGCATGTGATTCTAAAAAGTACGGAACATCGACTTTTTTAAACGTTTTCACATCAACAAATGCAATATCGCCTTCTTTTCTTAACTCTTGATAATCTACTGCTTCGTATGTGAGATACGTTGGAATAAGATTTTGTGCGCTATAAAAATCAACCGCATCATCTAAATGTGCTTTCATGGCTGTTAAAGAATTGCGTAATGTCTCAAATTCAATTGTGCTGACTTCAAGAGGCAATTCAATTGCTTCACGGTATTGTTCAAGTGCAGTCATACGTGCATTGAAATCATAAAGATTGATTTTGAGTAATGCTTGAACCAGCGTTTTTAATGGTAATAAGATTTCTAAGTTAGAAGGTTTAAATGTTTCTGTTTGTTGATGCAAAAATGAAATCAGTTTGTGAAGTTCAAATAATTCAGAAACTCCCGATCCAAATAAACCTGGTAAACCATTCATAGCATCATTCCAACCTGGTTTACCTCCTTCATACATTAAACCTTTCGACTCAGGGTCTAAATGCATAAATTTATTCATCGCAAGCGTCAATAGCTTTGTATATACTGTATGTTTGATGACATGACCTTGTTGATCTAAAAGCGCATGTGTCTCTCTTTTAACATGGCGTTCAGCGCGATATTGTCGAATTTTACCATCTTTAAGTTTCATATATTTATGTTTTCTTGGTTGCACGACGGCATCAGATAAGAAATAACTGACTTGGTGATCAAAAAGCATGGATGACATTTGATCAGGATAAATCACTTGATACGTCTCGATTAAATCATATATATACGTGAAGTGATCCTCCCAGTAACCTTCATGAAAATGTGCAACAAATGAAACACGACTCTCTTTTACTATACTTTCAAAGAGGGTTTCTTTGTTAAATTGTTTTAATGTTTTTAATAGTTGTCCTGGTGTATATGGATGTGCAAGCAAAGCATCCACTTCTTTAGAGATTGGTGTCCCTTCGTAATGGAAAGATAATCCAGCAATATTGAGTGGATTATATCCATCTGCTTGAATAAAGGAAGCAAACTGAACAATATTAAATGCTTTAATATTGGGTTCAAAAAAGAGGTCATTGCGTCTATTTTGTAAGACGTCTCTAAAGTTCCCGTTTCCTTGACTCATTACATTCGCTTCAATTGAGAAAAAGTTATAATCGCGTTCTAAATCACCATGTTTTCTTGAATAGACATAATACGGTATAACGCCATCTTTTGTCTCTAACATAAGAGGTGTTCCACCTCGTAACACATTATCCATATAAGAATACTCTACATATTCATTAAAATGTGGATTTGAGGTTTCTGTTTTGATGACGTGCGTTAAGTCATGATGTAAGTTTGCATTTTCTTTTTCTTTGTTAAGTAAATAAGGTAAGGTAAAGGCTTTCGTGAATGACGTATACTGTTCTTGATTCTCTGCATAAGAAAACATAGAGATAAACGTTGTTGAACGTTTTAATGTTGTATAGGTCATAGCTGCAGGAACATGATTGACTGCACTTTGAGCATCAAGGTTTAAATCAGATTTAAATAAATGTGGATAAGATAATGTTGTATCATGGTCAAATAAAATTGATAAGTCGTAAATATAGGACATGTTATCAAGTCCAAATGTTTGATACGTATTCACATCTTCAATCATTTGAACTTCTGCTGTATCGCCAATCGATGCACTCAATTTATAATACATCACATCTTTTGTCGGTACCGATAACATCCAACTTCTTAGAGTGTGAGACATATTTTTTAATAATCCTGCATCGAGTTTTGCAGGTAATATATGCGTTAACCCGTCAATAAGTTCAATCGAGGCAGGAGCTTTAGGTCCAAATTCAACATGAACTTTACGAAGTAACCCTGCAAGTGGTTCATTCGGTAATGTAAAATACGTGACATGAATCGTGATATCGAATGCTTGAATGTATTCTTTAATGGAAACATCATGTTTTTCAACATGTAAACTTTGGTGATTTATGTTGTCGACTTTAAAGCATTCATATACTTTGTCATTTGCTTTAATGAACGTTCTAAATCCTCTTTGAGAAACGATTTCATATGCTTGATTCGCTGGAACAAATTCAAGCATCGCGCCATTTTTATCGCGTAATCCAAAACTTGAAATGAGTTGACCTTTATTGACATAATAAACCCACATTGGGATTCCTTGAATACCTGCAACACCACTTAAAAAACTTGAAAATGGTTTTTTTGATGCATAGCCTTTTTGTTGGTAAGACATATTTTTTCTCCTTTAATCATTGTGTTGATTCACGTATAATCATTTTTACAGGTATACGCGTAACATCATCTAATTTAATATCTGGGTGTTCAATTTTTGAGATGAGTATTTTTGCTGCCATTTCTCCAAGTGCTAAACGATCTTGAGCTATGGTTGTGAGCGTTGGTGTAAAGTGCTTCGCAAATGGCATATCATCAAATCCTATAATTTGTATGTCTTCAGGTACACGTATTTTTA
>CAZYNC010000083.1:0-2486 GCA_964648785.1 uncultured Acholeplasmataceae bacterium | reverse complement strand
GTGCATGTGATTCTAAAAAGTACGGAACATCGACTTTTTTAAACGTTTTCACATCGACAAATGTAATATCACCTTCTTTTCCTAATTCTTGGTAATCTACTGCTTCGTATGTGAGATAGGTTGGTATAAGGTTTTGTGCACTATAAAAATCAACTGCTTCATCTAAATGTGCTTTCATGACTGCTAAAGCATTGCGTAATGTCTCATAATCAATTGTGTTGACTTCAAGAGGTAATTCGATGTCTTCACGGTATTGTTCAAGTGCAGTCATGCGAGCATTGAAATCATAAACATTCATTTTAAGTAATGTTTGAACCAACGTTTTTAATGGTGATAAGATTTCTAAGTTAGTCGGTTTAAACGTATCTGTTTGTTGATATAAAAATGAAATCAGTTTGTGAAGTTCAAATAATTCAGAAACTCCTGATCCAAATAAACCAGGCAAGCCATTCATGGCATCATTCCAACCTGGCTTACCTCCTTCATACATCAACCCTTTTGATTCTGGGTCTAGATGCATAAATTTATTGATAGCAAGCGTCAATAGTTTTGTAAAGACTGTATGTTTAATGACTTGACCTTGTTTATCTAAAAGCGCATGTGTTTCTCTTTTTACATGGCGTTCAGCTCGATATTGTCGTATTTTACCATCTGCGAGTTTCATGTATTTATGTTTTCTTGGTTGTACAACTGCATCAGATAAGAAATAACTGACTTGGTGATCAAAAAGCATGGATGCCATGTGATCAGGATAAATCACTTGATACGTCTCAATTAAATCATATATATAAGTGAAGTGATCTTCCCAGTAACCTTCATGGAAATGTGCAACAAATGACACGCGACTTTCTTTTAATATACTTTCAAAGAGTGTTTCTTTGTTGACTTGTTTTAATGTTTTTAATAGTTGTCCAGGTGTAAAAGGATGTGCAAGCAAAGCATCCACTTCTTTAGAGATTGAATTCCCTTCGTAACGGAAAGATAATCCTGCTATATTGAGTGGATTATATCCATCTGCTTGAATAAAGGAAGCAAACTGAACAATATTAAATGCTTTAATATTGGGTTCAAAAAAGAGGTCATTGCGTCTATTTTGTAAGACGTCTCTAAAGTTCCCGTTTCCTTGACTCATTACATTCGCTTCAATTGAGAAAAAGTTATAATCGCGTTCTAAATCACCATGTTTTCTTGAATAGACATAATACGGTATAACGCCATCTTTTGTCTCTAACATAAGAGGTTTACCACCCCGTAACACATTATCCATATATGAATATTCTACATATTCATTAAAATGAGGATTTGATGTTTTTGTTTTGATAACGTGTGTTAAGTCATGATGTAACATTGCATTTTCTTTTTCTTTGTTGAGTAAATACGGTAATGTAAAGGCTTTTGTCAATGACGTATACTGCTCTTGATGCTCAGCATAAGAAAACATAGAGATAAACGTTGTTGAACCTTTTAATGTTGTATAAGTCATGGCTGCAGGAATGTGATTGACTGCACTTTGAGCCTCAAGGTTTAAATCTGACTTGAATAAGTGTGGAAAAGATAACGTTGTATCGTGGTCAAACAAAATAGATAAATCATAAATATAGGACAAGTTGTCAAGTCCAAATGTTTGATACGTATTCACATCTTCAATCATTTGAACTTCTGCTGTATCGCCAATCGATGCACTCAATTTATAATACATGACATCTTTTGTTGGTACAGATAACATCCAACTTCTTAAAGTGTGAGACATATTTTTTAATAATCCTGCATCAAGTTTTGCAGGTAATATATGTGTTAACCCATCTATAAGTTCAATCGAACCAGGCGCGTTAGCTCCGAATTCAACATGAACTTTACGAAGTAACCCTGCAAGTGGTTCATTCGGCAATGTAAAATAAGTGATGTGAATCGTGATATCTAGAGCTTTGATGTATTCTTTAATGGAAACATCATGTTTTTCTACATGTAAGCTTTGATGATGTGCGTTTTCGACTTGAAAGCATTCATATACTTTATCATTTGCTTTAATGAACGTTCTAAACCCTCTTTGAGAAACGATTTCATATGCTTGATTCGCTGGAACAAATTCAAGCATTGCTCCATTTTTATCTCGTAATCCAAAACTTGATATCAGTTGACCTTTATTGACATAGTAAACCCACATTGGGATTCCTTGAATACCTGCAACACCACTTAGAAAACTTGAAAATGGTTTTTTTGATGCATAGCCTTTTTGTTGGTACGACATATTTTTTTCTCCTTTTATCATTGTGTTGATTCACGTATAATCATTTTTACAGGTATACGCGTAACTTCATCTAATATAATGTCTGGTTGCTCGATTTTTGAAATAAGTATTTTTGCCGCCATTTCTCCAAGTGCTAAACGATCTTGAGCGATGGTTGTGAGTGATGGTGTAAAATGCTTCGCGAATGGCATATCATCAAATCCTATAATTTGTATGTCTTCAGGTACACGTATTTTTA
>CAZYNC010000082.1:0-2487 GCA_964648785.1 uncultured Acholeplasmataceae bacterium | reverse complement strand
GTCTATGAACTGTTTCTATTTCTTGAATTGTTGGTTTATCTTCTCTTAGTAAATTAAGCGCCATGAGTGCGGTGATCCCTTGTCCATTTGGTGGAATTTCATAAATGTCATACCCTTTATAATGGGTTGAAATCGGCTTGACTAGTTCAGATTGAAATGATCTAAGATCGTCATGGTCGATAAACCCGTCATACTTTTTCATGAAGGAAACGATTTTATCAGCCAATTCTCCTTCATAAAAACTTTTTGCATTTGTTTTTCCAATCTCTTCTAAAGTTTCTGCCATGCGTTCTGACTTAAAAATATCACCTTTTTTATAAGGTTTCCCGTCTTTTGTAAAGAGATCATAAAAAGAGTTGAACATCTCACCTTGGTTCACTTCTTGATATTTTTTAATGCTGTTTTCAAAGTAATAGCCAACGTGATCTGATATTGAAAACCCTTCTCTTGCAAGTTGTATCGCGGGTTGTAAAACTTGTTCAAGTGTGAGATTTCCAAAACGTTCAATCAGGGTTGCCCATCCTTTTGGAGTTCCTGGTATGGTAATTGGGATTACACCTAAAGGAGGTATTTTATCATAACCTCTTTGTTTAATTTTATCAATGGTGATATTTCTTGAACTAAAGCCACTACTATTCATCGCGTATAATTGATCTTTAAAGTAAACAATAGCGAAGTTATCACTGCCAATGCCATTACTCGTAGGTTCTACAATGGTTAATGCTGCTGCAGTTGCAACTGCAGCATCAATGGCGTTTCCACCTTGTTTTAAAATCTGTAATCCTGCTTGAGAAGCGAGTCCCTCAGATGATGCAACAACACCACCTTTTGCATATACTGGTTTTTTAATGTTTGTAAATTCCATAACGTCTCACATCTATCTTTTCTTTGATTTGTAGATCAATCGACTTGATATCCAGGTATAAAGTTTAATTCCAAGTAAGGTTTTCATGACTGGATACACTTTAGCGTCAAAGGTCGTTCTATAGATCCATTTTGGTTTTTTGACAAGAGAGGCTTTCACCATGGCTTTCACTGTTGAGTCTGGAGATTTTCCTTTTTGATAACTTTTTTTAATGAATGTTTTAAATGAAGATAAAAAAGGTTGATAATCTTCATGTGTTTCTTCAATAAGGCCTAATGCGACTTCTTCAAATCCAGTATTAACGGCACCTGGTTCAATTTGAATGACTTTGATATGAAATTCTTTTAATTCACTTCTTAGACTTTCTGTCATTGCACGAAGTGCGTGTTTCGTTGATGCATAGTGGCTTATACCTGGTAGTGAGATGTGTGAGACAAGTGATGCAATATTGATCACACGACCATTTCGTTGTTTTCTCATGTACGGTAACACGTGTTGATTCATTCGAATGACACCAAATACATTGACGTCATACATCGCTTGAATCGCTTTAAGTGATTGCGTTTCATTGACACCGTATGCACCGTATCCAGCATTATTGATTAAAACATCAATACGCCCTTCTTGTTTGATGATGTGATCGACAAATGATTGAACTGAATCGTCTTGTGTCACATTGAGTTCACGTATATGAACACCTAATGTTTCTAATGGTTTCATTTTATCGATGCTTCTTGCACCAGCATAGACAATATGGCCTTTTGATGCAAGTATTTTTGCGGTTTCATAGCCGAATCCTGAAGATCCGCCTGTAATACAAATAACTTTTTTCATATGTTGACCTCTTATTGCTTTATTGTAGCATAGTTGAATCATTCATTCTAAATCAATTAACAAATTCATGAATTCTTCATCTAAATTTCATGAAAGTCGCGTATGATGGTGTTAAAACATTGAGGAGAAGGTTATGCAGTTCATCAAAACATATGGAAGAGGGTTTGTTTTTATTTTAACGATTTTTGCTTTAAATACATATTTTTGGATAGATCGATTGAATCAATCGTTTTTAAACCTTGACGTATATGTAACTTCGTTATTTGGTTCATTTATTTTAATGAGTTTATTTTTGACATTTTTTCTTTCAACCAAACAACGTATGCTTGTAAAGTGGTTTGGTGGGCTTGACCAAGTATATTTTTGGCATCGTTTTCTTGCTTTAGCAAGTTTAGGCTTTATTTTCCTTCATCAAACAACCGCGAGTGATGATGGGCTTATCATTTTAGCGCGTTATCGACAATTGGGTCTAGATATTGAGGATTTAGGAGAAACCGCAAGAAACCTCTTTATTTTTCTCATTGTAATGGCACTTTTCTCTTTTATTTTTAAATACGAACACTTTAAATATATCCACAAACTGATGATTATTCCTTACGGTCTTGGTTTATATCATAGTTTTGCTTCTTCTTGGGTTGATTTATTCAGTTTTGATGCTTTATCAATTTTCATGATTTCAACCTCTCTTATTGGGATATCTTCTTCTTTGTATATGCTGATCTTTTATCAACACGTTGCGTTTAAATTTACTGGGACTGTAAGTGATGTGACGTACTTAAATCAAGACA
>CAZYNC010000081.1:0-2498 GCA_964648785.1 uncultured Acholeplasmataceae bacterium | reverse complement strand
AAAAGAGGATTTTACATGTTTTTCATTGGATTGATATTTCAACTACTATTTAATGTGCTTCGTCTTTTTTTTATTGGCTATATCATTCGTTTGATATTTAGAAATTCAACTTACGGTCGTATTGCTTTACTATTGATTACGGGATATCAATTCTTTATCTATGTGACAAATAATGGAACCATGTCATTGCTATTTGAATTGATTGCTTCTTTCATGAGTTTAGTTCTTTATGTAATAGTTTATGATTTTAAAAACATAAAAAGACCTAGAAAGTTAAAAGGATTAGACTCTCGATTTAGAACATTATATTCAGAAAAAGTATTTTTTTCCCTTCTATCGTCAGTTACTTGGATTATCGCCATTATGACACATTTATTATTTCGTTTAGATTTGTGGTTGTTAGTCGCACTTGCTATCATTAATATAGTGTCTTTTCTAATGTTGCAAAGATACAAATCAGAGCGTGTCTTTTTACTTTTAGGAAAACATGAACGCACGCTTTATGAATATGCAATACCAAAAAAAGTTTTCTCTTATTCACCTAAAGAGTTTTTTCCTTCAGATGCTTATATTTTAGATTACGTCGCGATACTATATGAACCGGATTTAAAAACACACATTTATGCATTACCTGTAGATGGCATCAATGATAACTTATTACAACATGCTAAAAAAGTTGATATACCTTATGATGTTATACATCATTTAAAAAAATATCAATTTGTCTCAATCACAGTCAAAAATAAAACGCTTCGCGTGAAGCGTTTAAAATAGTTTATAAAGGTATATTTTTTTAATACCATAAGTTTTTTCTTTTATTTTTCTATATAGACCGATTTCATCAGGAAGTATGGTCTTTTTTTGTGTTTCAACAATCACTTGATTAGCTTTAGGAATCATCTTAAGTAACGATAGGTATTCTTGATAATCATAAGGTGGGTCTATAAATATTGTATCAATTGAATCGTTCATCATTTGAAATACTTTAGCATGAACGGATTGTTCATAAATGTCTATTTGATCTTGACAATGAAGCATTGAAGCATTATCTAGGATTGTCATGGTTGCTTGTTTTTGATGATCAACAAAAATAGCTTTTTTTGCACCACGACTTAGAGCTTCAAAACCGTATTGTCCAGAACCTGCAAATAAATCGAGGATAACGTGGTTTTGAACATCATATAAAATATTAAAGACTGCTTGTTTAACCACATTCGATGTTTCTCGAGTTAATCCGGTTCCTACCCGTTTTAATAATCTTCCTTTATATTTTCCAGTGGTAATTCTCATTCCGTTTTATAACCGGCTTCTTCAATGATTTGTTTTACTTTAGTCTCTGATACATCAGATTTAATGTCAACTAATTGTTGATCAAGATTAATTGTTGAAATAATTTTATGTTTCATCAGCGCCATTTGAATTGTTCTAACGCAGTGTTGACATGTCATATTTGTTACTTTAATGTTCATAAAAATCTCCTTATAATGTTATAAATTTAAATCTTTTTAAACTAAGTGCATTGAACACAACCATAATCGATGAAAATGCCATACCAATGCCTGCAAGCGTTGGATCTAAGAGTCCAAATGCTGCGACTGGAATCAAGATGATGTTATATGAAAATGCCCAAATAAAATTAAGTTTAATATTATTTAATGTCGCTTTTGAGAGATCTAATGCATCAACAACGAGTTTAAGTTCTGAAGACATTAATGTAACATCAGATGCATCGAGTGCAACATCGTGTCCACTATGAACTGCAAAACCAACATGCGCCATTGTTAATGCAGGTGCGTCATTCATGCCATCACCTACAAACGCAACATGAAAGCCATCTTCTTGAAGCTTTTGAATGATGTTTGCTTTTTCATGAGGTAATACTTCTGCATAAAATGTTTCTATGCCAAGTTGATTTGCGATAGTTTCAGCAGTTTTTTTGTGATCACCAGTAATCATAATTGGTTTTATATGTCTTTTTAGTAACTCTTGGATAAGAGATTTGGCATCAGATTTTAATGTATCTTCAATGACTAAATAGCCTAAAACGTGTGTAAGATTGGATACGTAAATCACTGTTTTACCTTCATGATGATAACGATTTGTATCATAGTCAATATTGAGTCCAAACGATTCTATGAATGACTTTGATCCGATCTTATAATCACTATTTGAAATTGTTCCTGTAATGCCTTTTCCTAGGATAATATCAATATTAAATGCATCGTCAATATGTCCTTGATAAGCTTGTATGACTGCTTTGGCAAGAGGATGATTAGCATGATATTCAAGTGAGGCAGCAATACGTAAAACATCTCCTTCAACATGTACAACCTGAGGTTCACCTTTTGTTAATGTACCTGTTTTATCAAACGCAATTGCATTAAGTTGTTGTGCTTGTTCAAAGAACGCACCACCTTTATATAGAATCCCTCTTTTAAAGGCGATGCCACTCGCAACCGAAATCGAAGTTGGTGTTGCTAATCCTAGTGCACAAGGAC
>CAZYNC010000080.1:0-2501 GCA_964648785.1 uncultured Acholeplasmataceae bacterium | reverse complement strand
GCATAATTGGTTGCAAATCCTTGTTGATACTGTGCTAATGTTTCATAAAAAGTTTTATATGCTTTTCGACGTACGTTTGCATCACGTTCATATTCATATTCATTTTCAAAGAGTGTAAATGAATTTGGATACGATTGATTGTCTACTGTAAAGTCTTCAAACGACATATCTGCGAGTTTAAAACGGTTGTATAACATATAAGATGCATTAAGGACTGGAGATAGTTGAACGAGTGTTTGTTCGACGTCTGGTGATAACATGTGTTTTTTATCTTTGATGACGTCTAAAAAATAATGGCTGTTTTCTTCATTGAGTTTTGCTGCTGCTTCTAATAATGTATTCTCACATAAGTTTAATTGGTTAGAAAAGAATGTGAGTGCTTTAGAAATAGATTGAAAACGCATCATCGCTTTTCCATGTCTAAGTTGCGTAGATTCTGTGAGTGAATCAACAGATGTTTGAAGTCCACTATAGGCACTGAGTTTCACCATGTGTGCTTGGATGTCTTGATACATGTCTAAAGCAGCATTAAGCATATCAGGCGTATGTAAATGACCATCATAGGTCTTACAGAAAGTATCCACTAACGTGTCTAATGCATCAAAGGTTTCTAAGTAGACTGCTTCTGTTGGATATATATTGTCAATATTCCACGTATGGTTGACATTCACTTCAGATCGTTTTAACAATTGTTTCTTTTTCATCATGAACCTCTTTTTTTATTTTTGTTTTGTTTATTGTAACATAGGAATTGATGACGTTTTATTTATCGAAAATATTAAACAGGTTAAGTCATTCAAATAAGATTTTTAAATAGCGTTCTCCGTGTTCATCATAACCAGTATCCATAAATCCGTTCTTGATGTAAAACTGATATGGCATGTCGTGATCCATTGTACAGGAAACATAAAGTGACTTCATGCCTTCTTCTTTACATTTATGAGTGATATGCGAAAGCACTTGTTTTCCGTATCCTTTGTGTTGATAGGGTTTCCCTATCATGAGTCTCCATATGTAATGACCGGGTTGGTTATAGGGTGGGATGTCTTTTGCGTTTAATTCTAGCATGAGAAATCCTATAACTAGATCATCAAGGACAATGACTTTAGGCCAAGCAA
This sequence comes from uncultured Acholeplasmataceae bacterium, assembly GCA_964648785.1. Taxonomy (GTDB): domain Bacteria; phylum Bacillota_I; class Bacilli_A; order Acholeplasmatales; family Acholeplasmataceae; genus UBA8290. The sequence continues at coordinate 1,383 of CAZYNC010000080.1, read as the reverse complement.
TGTCTTGATTGATGTAGGCTTGCGCGAGACTGACAGCATTTGGTGCAACTTGTGTTTTTTGAATGTCATCTAATGTATCATAAAGATCTAAACACGCTTTTAAGTTTTGGTTTGTAACGTCGACGAGTTGAATCATATAGAATTCCTTTTCTTAGTAATATTTAAAGTCTGATCGTTCAGAAAATATGTGTTTAAAATGTTTTTTTGTTTTAAATAAAATGGGGTTCTCTTCTGGTATGAGGGTATTTTGATCGAGCAAGTTTCTTAAATAACTGACGATCTCTCTTCTAGGAATTGCTTTATATTGAATATATGTAAACGGGACTACAAATCCGTTGTCTTTTAAGGCTTGATCTTTTTCTAATATTGACTTGATATCTTCCGCTTTTAAGTTACTTAACCATTCCGTGATTTCAGGAATGGTATATTCAAATAAGACATCACTTAAAAAGTTTTCTTGAAGTTTAACAAATGCATCTAATTGATTTGGGTGTTGCATGTGGTTGGTCATTGAATCATCCTTTGTTCGTATCCACTAATGATTTAATTGTAAGTTTATTATCTTTCATCTGATTATTATAAGGTTGGCTCTTGATGATTTTTGGTGTAATCCATGGATGGATGGAATTAAGATACCTTAAGATATCTGCCATCGAGAGGTGATGATTTTGATCTACATGATAGATTCCTGGTTTTTCTTTGATGATTGATAGTATTGCTTTTGCAGATTCTGTTATGAAAGAGCATGCTAAATAGACTTGTTCAGAAGCCTCATTATAACCCTTTTCTAAGTACTCTTGTTTTAATTGTGCAATCATTTGATTACCAGTCGTATTATTCCCTATTTGCCAACCAAGTCTCACAATATAAGCATCTTTTAAGGTATCTAAAATGACTTGTTCACTTTCATATTTATACTTGCCGTATTCACTTATTGGTGTTGGTATGATTGAAGGGTCAAAAGGACCTTGGCCATTACCATCAAACACCATTACAGTTGATGTGTATAAGAATTTGATGTGATACTTTTTTGCAGCACGTACAAGGAATCTTGTAAATACAATAGACCCCATACCAATATGAAAAATGAAGTCAGGGTTGACTTCTTTTATAAAGTTATCTAAGACTTGTTCATTGTCAATATCAATTAAATCTCTATCTAATGGAACAACAATATGTCCTTCTAAAGCAGCATGTGTTGCAACAACAGGTGCAACAGTTCCGTGTAAACCTGTGATGAGGATTTTCATTGAATCTCTTTTTTTAAGTGTTTAATGGTTTCAATATCCTTTTCACTTAATTCAAAATCAAAGACATCTATATTAGATTGTTGGTTTTGTGGGTTATGGGATTTAGGAATGACGACCATGCCTTGTGAGATTT
>CAZYNC010000079.1:0-2507 GCA_964648785.1 uncultured Acholeplasmataceae bacterium | reverse complement strand
GAAGTATTAATTTGTCCAATGCTGTTGCGATTGTCGCATTTGATGCGATGCGACAGTATGGATTTCCTGGTTGTATCGAACATGAACCCGAAAGTATGAAAGGCAAAAACTTTTTAGATCAATTTAAGGAGTAAATATGGCTCATAGAAAACAAACAATTGGTGAAGAAATCGCAAATGCAATTTCTCATGGCGTGATGGGACTTTTTGGACTTATCGCACTCATTTTATTATTGATTCGATCAAATTCAATACGTGAATATGCAGGTGCTATTTTATTTGGTGGCTCTATTATGCTCTTATATATCATGTCAACGTTATACCATAGTTTAACGCATCCAAAAGCAAAAAGCGTGTTTAAACGAATGGATCACATTTCAATTTATATATTGATTGGCGGTACATTTGCACCTGCATTACTACTAATTCCAACATTACAAGAGCCTTTTTTAGGTCCTTTAAGTCTTGGTATACTCATGTTAGTGATACAGTGGGTGTTGATCATTATTGGAACTGTTTTTAAAGCAATATGGATCAAAAGATTTTCAACAATCCATGTCGTTATTTATTTATTGATGGGATGGAGTTCACTTATATTTGTTGGTGCATTATTTAACTACAGTCAACAAGCTTTTATTTTTGTTTTACTGGGTGGTATTGCATATTCACTTGGCGTTATTTTTTATGCATTATCAAAATATAAATATTTTCATTTTATATGGCATTTATGGACAGCACTTGCCACGATTTTACAGTTTATTGCTATATATGGTTATTTATATTGAATAAAGTCTATGAAGTTGCTACAATAGTTATGAAAGAGAGCGATTTATGAAAATATTATCAGTCAATGCTGGAAGTTCTTCCTTAAAATTTCAATTACTTGATATGCCAGATGAACTAGTCTTAACATCGGGCATTGTTGAACGCATTGGTTTTGAAGAAGCCGTTTTTTCTATTAAAGTGGATGGAAAAAAAGTCAGTTTAACTCAACCAATCATGAATCATGAAGAGGCTGTGGAACTTTTAATTGATGGATTACTGAAACACAATATCATTTCTAATCTAAACGATATTGATGGCGTTGGACATCGTGTTGTACAAGGTGGAGAAATATTTAAAGAAAGTGCATTAATTGATGATGTTGTCATTAACCATATCAAACAACTATCACCACTTGCACCTCTTCATAATCCAGCCAACTTAATCGGGATTTTAGCATGCATGAATGTGATGTCAGATGTAAAACATGTTGCCGTTTTTGACACAACATTTCATCAATCAATGCCAAAAGAAAACTTTTTATACGCTGTTCCTCACGAATGGTATAAAAAATATGGTGTTAGAAAGTATGGTTTTCATGGAACATCACATCAATATGTGTCACAAGAAGCGATGAAAATACTTAATAATCCTCAAGCAAAAGTCATTGTCATTCATATGGGAAATGGTGTTTCTTTATGTGCTGTTGATGGTGGTAAATCAGTCGATACTTCTATGGGACTAACGCCTCTTGAAGGTGTTCCAATGGGAACACGAAGTGGAAATGTAGATCCAGCTTTAATAGCATATTTAAAAGATAACACTGAGATGACGAGTGATGATGTACTAGAAGCACTCAATAAAAAATCAGGTTATTTAGGTTTATCAGGTGGATATTCATCTGATTCTAGAGACATCGTCGATAAAATGGAAAGTGGTGACGAACTCGCTAAACAAGCATTTGATGTTCAAATCAAGCGTGTTTGTGACTATATAGGATCTTATTATGTCACCCTTGGTGGTGTTGATATCATTTGTTTCACGGCTGGTATCGGTGAAAATGCACCAATTGTGAGAGCTTCCATTCTCAAAAGACTTCAAGCTTTAGGCATTACATTAGATGAACATGCCAATGAGGTAAGAGGTCAAGTTCAAAAAATATCAGGCGTTGATTCTAAGGTTCCTGTCTATGTTATACCTACTAACGAAGAAGTTATGATTGCAAGAGAAGTCATGAAATATCAACAATAAAAGTGCGAAAGCACTTTTTTTTATATATAATAGTAGTTATGAGGATAATATGAAATTAGACATTAAAAAATTAGGGGTAAATGGTGAAGGTATTGGGTTTTATTATAAAAAACCTGTATTTGTTGATAGAACAATCCCAAATGAAACCGTCACAGTCAAACCCATCATTGAAACTGAAACGTATATAAAAGCAGAATTATTATCAATTGAAAAGACATCTCATGAACGCATCATCCCTTTTTGTCAATATTTTGACATGTGTGGTGGATGTGATACACAACACATGAAATATGAAGCTCAATTAACATATAAAAAAGATCACTTAGTGCAATCATTAGATAAATATTTAATTAAAAAGATCGATCACGAAAAAATTGATACTATGATTGGTTCTAGAAAAGAATTTGAGTATCGAAATAAAGCACAACTACCTATACGTGATGTGAAAGGTCAAGCACGCTTTGGATTATTTAAAAGAAATTCTAACCAAGTCTT
>CAZYNC010000078.1:0-2540 GCA_964648785.1 uncultured Acholeplasmataceae bacterium | reverse complement strand
CTTCATTTATATTTACAAGATGCTTCTCATCATACGAGAAAACCACTTGAAGCAGGTATTTTGCCAAATCATGGTGCGCCACTCATGCTCAAGTATCATCCGCATTTTATTTATCGACATCAAGTATTAAAACAAGCAGATAGTGTGGCAGCAGATATTTTATTGAATAAGTATGACGCGTTTTTTAAAAATGGCTTTCATTATTATTTAAACATGACATCACATGATTCTAGTTTATCTAAGTGTATGTATGGAATTGGAGCTTTTCAATTAGGTGAAGAAAAAATAGCAGAAACTTTTTTTAAAGATACCTTATATTTAGACATAGAAGACCATAAGTCACATACAAAAAATGGACTTCATATGGCCAATATCGGAGGTAGTTATTTAATGGTATTAAAAGGAATTTTTGGTGTTCATACATTCGAAACATTATCGCTATCACCAACACCATTAACGTCCACGAAAGGTGTATCGATTTCATTTTTCTATCATAATATTAGAGTCAACATCAAACTTTTAGAACATACATTTAACGTCACTGTTTCAAGTCCGCTTAAGGTCAAGGTTTATGATCATGAGTATGACATACAAGATGTCATGACATTTAATAAGAGGAGTGTATCATGAAAAAAATCATTACAATTGGTGAATATTTGATTGACATGATGCCCATTGAACATGGTTTTCAACCAAAACCAGGTGGTGCACCTATGAACGTAAGTGTCGCCATTCATAGATTAAAAGGTCATGTGTTACCAATCGCTCAAGTAGGTGCAGATATGTTTGGGCATGTGTTAAAAGAAACATTAATCAAAGAAGGGATGGATGTTTCTTTCATTTCAATAGATCATGAACATACAACGTCATTAGCATTTGTAAGTTTAGATGAACATGGCGAAAGACAATTTATGTTTTATCGTGATCCCTCTGCAGATCAATACCTCACGTTATCACCTTCGGTCATTCAAGACCTTGATTTTGACATCGTCCATTTTGGTTCAGTTGGACTTGCGGATTATCCACTTAAAAGAAGTACTGATTTACTCATTGAAAAAGCCATTAAAGCTCAAAAAATCATCAGCTTTGATGTTAATATCCGTTTGATGTTAGTAAAAGATGAAGATTATCACGTTAAACTTATTAAAGACTATATCGTAAAAAGTCATCTCATCAAGTGTTCGTTTGAAGAAGTTGTGTATTTAAATGGGAGTGAACAATCACTTGACGACATGATCAAACATCTATTTGATTTAACAAAACAAATGGTGATTGTTACAAACGGTGAAAAAGGTGTCTATGTTTTTTACAAAGATCATGTATTTTTTCAACCGGCATATCAAGTTGAAGTTGTTGATACAACAGGTGCAGGTGATGCATTTATGGGTGCATTTTTATGGTCTTTATCTAAAGAAGAAAATCCATATGAATCAACACATTGGATTCCAAAAGCACTTGATGTTTCAAGCTATGTAGGCGCACTCACCGTTACAAAAAAAGGAGCCATGGAAGCTCTTCCTAATTATGACGATATCTTAAGATTTTTTTAAGGATTTTAGTTTTATTTAAAGATTAGACATGTTATACTAGATGTACCACAAGTATGAGTGTACACTTATATAAGTGGCTGTCTCGATGGCACATCCCCCCAGCTGTCGAGACTTTTTTTTATTCACTTTATCACAATAAATATGTTATAATATCTTCAAAAGCTCTGGGGGGAGTCTTATGTTAAACATGATTCGGGTTTTTTATCAAGATGACATTCCGATTGAACCATTTTCTAAGAATGAAGAGCATCTCTTAGAATTTCAACTAAGTCCAGTTGGAACTCTTCATGATATTCAGTCTTTGAAACAACAGTGTTGTGATATGGTCATGCTTTATAATCTAGATATCGAAATTGAGTCAAAAATGATTGAAATCATACAACAATTGAAGCATGTACCAATTGTTATTATGTCAAAATTTCAACATGTACAAAGAAAATTTGAATTGATCAAACAAGGAATTGACGAATATTTTCATATCGAAGAAGATTTCGATTACATTAAGTTTAAAATTCATAATTTATTAAAACGTATCAAAGTCATTCAACATCTTCAATCAGGTGTGTTACACTTTCAACACCTTACGATTCACTTAAGTCAAAGACAAGTCTTTCACGGATCAAAACGTATTAATCTAACCGTGAAAGAGTTTGAACTCTTACAATTATTTTTATCAAATCCATCCGTTACATTATCAAAAGAAGAAATATTTTATCACCTGTGGAATAAAGATATTTATTTTACTGAAAATATCATTAATGTTCATATAAGACATTTAAGAAAGAAAATTGAAATCAATGATAAAAAACCGCAAGTTATAGAGACTGTTTGGGGTTATGGATATAAACTTGGACTAGGTGACATTATTCAAGATCAATAAGCCCAAAAGGGCTTTTTTATTGGAAGAGGTATGATATTGAAACATTTATTACTCAGTAGAACCATACTTGATCATCCTGATGTGTATCAATTATTATCAACACATCTTAC
>CAZYNC010000077.1:0-2672 GCA_964648785.1 uncultured Acholeplasmataceae bacterium | reverse complement strand
CAATATCTTCAAACATAGAAGGCTTTAATTGTTTTAATACTTTTCTCATTCCATAGGATTCTAGTTGGAATATACCATCTGTATTTGCCTCAGAAAGTAACTGATATGTGAGTTCGTCATCTAAAGGAATGGACGTCAGTGAAAAATGAGGGGTTGCCTTTTGAATTTCTTTTTTAACATCGTCAATAATTTTCAAATTTCGAATGCCTAAAAAATCCATTTTAAGAAGTCCAATGGATTCTAATTCTTTTGCTTCAAATTGTGTTTGATAAAAAGGATATGGTCCTTTTGTAAGTGGAATATACTGATTGAGTGGTTCTTTGGATAAAATGACACCTGCTGCATGTGTTCCAGTTTGTCGAGGTAACCCCTCTATTTTTTTTACAGCTTCATACAAACGGATCATGTCATGATCCTGAGAATCAAGTTCATCTTTCATGATCGCTTCTGATAAAACTTGAAGACGTGTCCCTGAAAGTTGAAATAATTTTGCCAAATCTCGAATGGCTGATTTTTTCCCAAATGTTTGATACGTTACAATCGAGGCGATGTGATCCTTACCAAATCTTTTCATGGCATACAAAATCATGTCATCTCTTTTATCATCAGGAAAATCCATGTCAATATCTGGCATTGTTGTACGTTCTGGGTTTAAAAAACGTTCAAATAATAACCCATATTGAATCGGATCAACCTCTGTAATCCCTAGTACATATGCTACTAAAGATCCAGCTACGCTTCCACGACCAGGTCCAACATAAATATCATGTGTTTTTGCATATTTAATTAAGTCGTATACAACAAGAAAATAATCTTCAAATCCTAAAGACACGATTGTTTTTAATTCGTATGATAATCTTGACTCATATTCATCATCAACTACTTTTCCTTGATTTTTTAGTCTCTTTCTAAGACCAACAAAAGCAAGTGATTCTAAATATTGAGTTGAAGTTACCCCTTTTTCAAGTGGGATTTGAGGTAAATGAAATTTAGGGAATGTTAACTCAAAAACATGATCTTGAATGAATGTCTGCATGTGTTGATGGAGTTGCTCATGTTTTTTGTAGAGCTGTTCGATGTCTTTACGATCTAACATATGAAAGTGACCTTCAGGTATGTCAATGCCACCTATTTGACGTAATTGTCGATAGGTTTCAACATCCGTCTCGTCTAAGTATGACGTGAGGTGGATGAGTACAGATTTGATGTTGTGTTTTTTGCTTAATTGCGTATGGAGATCACGATAAAAAGTATCGTCTTCATCCGTTTGAAAAGCGACACCAATATATACATTTTGACATAAAGACATAAATGATGACACGAGCGATTCATAGGTGATTTCATCAAAACATTGGATGATACGATATAACGTAATACTTAAGCCTTCCTGATACTTTATAAGTGTCTCTAAGGGTACCATTGTTTCTTCAGAACGTTCTTGATTGAATAGGATAATGTTTTGATATCCTTGTTGATTTTGTATCCCAATTAATAATTCAACTTGATAATCTTGGTGGGTGACAATGATCCGTTGCATCCATATTGGTTTGATGTTCTGTTTTTTGGCAAGATCAAAAAAAGTGAACATACCATGAAGGTGATCATCCACAACGATAACCGTCTTAAACTTTCTATCAACGGCTTCTTTGATGATGTTGTCAATGGTAAGTGTACTTTTTAAAAATGAATATACACTTTGTATCCCTATATAACTCAATTTAAACGCTCCATAACAAAAAAGTGCTTGTGCACTTTTTATATTGCTGCAAATGCTTCTCCAAACTGCACGCAGTTTTCTTCATCTTCATCAGTTGGTGTGTAATTCACTTTTAACCCTTCTTGAAATAAAACAGCGCCAGCATCTTTCACTCTTGTTTCCCATAAAGACATCCAATCGCCTTCTCCCCAACCGTAAGAACCAAAGAGTCCAACATGTTTTCCTGCAATAAGACTAGACACCTCTTCAAAAAAAGGTTCAAATTCAGTTTCTTCTAATTCTTCTTCGCCCATAGAAGGACATCCAAATAACAATTTATCATATGCTTCAACATCAGAAGGATTCACTTCATCGACAGTTGCCATATGGACTTTTAGTCCTTGTTGTTCAATTCCTTCTTTGATCTTTTCAGCCATGATTTCGGTATTCCCTGTACCGCTCCAATAGACTAATAATACATCTGCCATGATTTAATTCTCCTGTCTGTTTTCGCCATGTTTATTATAAATGAATTGTTGATGTTTGTCAAAGTAGGTTCTTCCAAGATATACTTTTAGTATGATGCTTAATACAATTCCAATGATTAAAGTTGAACCCATTGGTAAATAGGCTTGAATTGCTTTTTGTAAAGGCTTATCTTCAACCGTAATAAGTGATGTTAGTACTTGATGATGACCTGAGACATCATACAATACAAAGATTACTTCATATAACCCACTCTCATAAAAAAGTTTTTCATCATAATACATCGAAATATCTGTTATATACTTTTGTTCATACGTTAGTGCGTCTAATAAATGAATGTCATCACCTTGATAAAAAAATAAATCTTGACTTGAAGCATCATGTTTGGTTAAGACATCGATATAAACGTGAAGTAAAACAGTCGTTTTTGTATGCGAGTCATCTGATAGTTCATAGATTACGTCATACTTTCCAATTGTCCCAAATTGAA
>CAZYNC010000076.1:0-2708 GCA_964648785.1 uncultured Acholeplasmataceae bacterium | reverse complement strand
ACAAAGAAGCATTACCATCAATGCCAATTGAAATAACAGGATTAAATGAAGTACCAAAAGCTGGAGATATTTTTAAAGCGTTTGATGATGAAAAAATGACGCGTCAAATCGCTGAAGAACGTCAATCACGTGATCGCGAAAAAGAACTTAAGAAACGTTCTAAAACATCCTTAGAATCACTCATGGGTGATATGGAATCTTCTGAAAAAGAACTTAATTTAATTATAAAAGGTGATGTCAACGGTTCCATTGAAGCACTCAAAGGTTTACTAGAAAAGATTGATGTTGAAGGCTTTCATGTGAACGTCATCCGCGGGGAAGTTGGTGCCATTTCTGAAAGTGATGTCACGCTTGCAAATGCCACAAAATCAATTTTAATTGGTTTTAATGTAAGACCAACAGCTTCTGTGAAACAATTAGCCGATACACAAGGTGTTGAAATACGACTATACTCGATTATTTATCGTGTTCAAGAAGATATCGAAGCTGCACTCAAAGGAATGTTAGCACCTAAATTTGAAGAAATCGTCATTGGACAAGCAGAAATTAGAGATATTTTTAAAGTTTCTAAAATTGGTACCATTGCAGGATGTATCGTCACAGATGGGTCTATTATTAGAGATTCACTCGTACGCGTACTTAGAAACGGTATCGTGATCTATGAAGGTAAACTTGCATCATTAAAACGCTTCAAAGATGATGCAAAAGAAGTTAGACAAGGATTTGAATGCGGACTCTCTATTGAAAACTTCAATGATTTAAAAGTTGGCGATATTATTGAAGCGTCTAAAATGAAAGAAATGGAGATAGAATAATGTCTATTTCAATTGAACGCCTTGCTAGTTTGATTCAAAGAGAACTCGCAAATATCGTAAATGAAGAAGTCAAACACAGTCAAGTTGGCTATGTCAATTTAACTGAAGTGAAAGTTACAAAGGATTTATCGTATGCCAACATTTTTTACACGATTTTATCTGATGATCAAGAGGTTATATCTAAAGCTCAACAACTTCTAGAAAAAAACACATCGAAAATTAGAAAACGTCTTGCTGAAAAAATTAGAAATATTAGAAAAATTCCAGAGCTTATCTTTAAGTATGACGAAGCGCTTGCATACGGCAATCATATCGATCAACTCTTAAAAACAATTAAGTAACGAAAGTTACTTTTTTGTTATAATAATTACGAGGTTTTATGTTTGCAGAAGTCATTATTGACATTGGTCATCATGATGTCAACCAACTTTATGATTATGGTATACCAGAACATCTCACGCCTATTCTAGACATTGGAATGCGTGTTTTTGTGCCATTTAACAATCAAAAAAGATCAGGGATTGTCATTGACATCAAAGAAACATCACGTGATGCAACGAAAAACATTGTTGATATTGATACCGTCTTTCCAATTTTATCGGATCATGAACTCAACTTAATTGCATTGTTAGTGAAAAAAAACCACATGCTTTATCAACAAGCCATTCAACTGGTTGTACCGCATATTTTTAAACTTCAGTACTATTATGAAGTTCATGTTATAAAACATGATCCTCTATTAGATGAACTCAAGATGTTAGAGAAAGGTCGGACATATCGTTTATTAAAAAAAGATGAACATCATTTATCAAAACTTAAATTAAGACAAGAAAAAGGTATATTGACGCTTTCTCAACGACAAACTCATGCTGGACCTAAAAAAGATACCTATATGTATCAATATACTGGAAAACCATATGTAAGGTTAGCGTCTCTATTATCATCACTCTCTCAAAAAAACACATATGATAAGGATACTCTCTTATCAATCGGTTTATCCAATTCAAACATTAAGACACTCGTAAAACATGAGGTTTTGAAGAAAGAAACTGTCTCTAATTTAACGATATCTTTTCCAAAGAAACAACCACAAGATCAACACCCTTACATCGTCATATCATCCTTTGAAAACATGCTTGAAGACTTAAAAGAAAAAATTGCAACTGCAGAAAAAAACAACAAGAACATGTTAATTTTGACACCGAATCAAGCAGTACTCACATTTATTAAAGAACTCACAAGCATCACACACACATATGATTATAAAAGCACACCGACAACAACACTCAACCTGATCAAACTTTTTCAAAAGAGTTCAGGTGTACTTATTTCAACACGAAAAGGCATGTTTTTACCCATTCATTTCGACTATATTTATGTGATTGAAAGTCATGCTAAAACATATCGATATGACCAAGGCGTCTTTTTTGATACGATCGAAACGCTCCCGTATATGCATCCACATGCTACCATCATGCTACATGCTTATACGATGACACCACAGCTTTTGCAACTTAAAAAGACAAAGATTCAGTTCAATCAACATCATCAACATCATGAAAATAACGTCCACGTTATATCGATGAAAGATGAACTTTTAGACGGTCATACAAAAGTATTATCAAGAAAAGTACTTGCCTATATGAAAGAGGCATTAAAGACAAAAAGTGTGTTATTGTATTATCCAAGAAAAGGGTATCAAAAAGTCAATGTATGTCGTATATGTGGTGATATACAACAATGTTCTACTTGTAATACAAAGGTAAAAGTAACTTCATCTCATCAAGCATACTGTACTACTTGTAACCAAGCATATCCACTTTTATCTACATGTCAATACAACCATAAAAACATGATGAAACCACTTGGACTTGGACTCGATTATCTGTCAAA
>CAZYNC010000075.1:0-2848 GCA_964648785.1 uncultured Acholeplasmataceae bacterium | reverse complement strand
GTTGTCGTACATCCGCAATCGAACCTTCATACTGATGTTTGATAAAACGGTAATACAGATCATAATCAGGATGATTTGATCCTTTTATAAATTCTTTTGTTGAGATATATGTTTTACTAAAGTCATCGAGTTGGTTGAGCACTGTTTGTGCTATTTGAACGTGTGTCTGATAGATCATAATTCACCTTAACTATCATTATAGAAAAGATGATGAAAAGATAGGGTAAGGATTTGAAAAGATGGTGTAAATAATAAGAAAAAAGTCATACTTTAAAGTATGACTTTTTATATTATTCTACTTCACCGTGATACATAATCATCCCGCCATTGACATTCGATACATTGTATCCTTGATTGTCTAAGTATCTTGCGACCATTTGTGAGCGTGCTCCACTTAAACAAATGACATAATAATGCTCATCTTTGTTAATTAAATCAATATGACTTAAAAAATCAGATGTCGGCATATTAATCGATCCTGGAATATGACCTTCTTCATATTCATACACTTCACGGCAATCGATCACTTTCGCTTTCTTTTCTTTTAATGCATCTTCTAATACTTGCATCTCTACGTTTTGAAACATGTTAATTCTCCTTTATCATATTGGATATATAGTTAAATCCACCATCTAAATTATAGACATCATAACCTTGATGTTTTAAAAACTGTTCTGCGTTGTATCCTCTTATTCCGTTATCACAAAAAACAATAATTGTCTTATCTTTTGGAATGCTTTCAAACATTGCAGGAAGTTGATCTAAATCCACATTCATGGCATTTGGAAGTGTCCCTTGAGCTTGACTTTCAAAAAAACTTCTTACATCAACAAACACAACATTTGGATCATGTAATAAAGATAATGCTTGTTGATAGGAAATCGTTTTAGTAATCCCTTGTTGTTTATTAAAGGCAACATACCCAACCATATTCACGATGTCTTTTGCACTTCCAAATGGTGGTGCATACGTGAATTCTAACTCTTGTAAATACGTGATTTTAACGTTCGCTTTGATGCACGTTGCAAGAATATCAATACGCTTATCAACACCTTTTTTACCAACGGCTTGAGCACCTAAAATCAACTCTGTTTTAGGGTCATATATCACTTTTAAATAAATAGGTGTGGCGTTTGGATAATAACTTGCGTGATCATTTGCTTGTAAGTGAATCACCTCATAGTTTTGTCCTTGAAGTTGTTTTTCATTAAGTCCTGTAGCTGCTAAACTTAAATCAAACACTTTCACAATCGACGTCCCAAGTGACCCTTTATTCGTAACTTGAAGTCCTGATAATATATCTGCGAGTTGTCGACCTTGACGATTGGCAGGGGATGCTAGTGGAATGAGTGTCTCTTGATGCGTAATATGGTGTTTCACTAAAATTGCATCTCCAACTGCGTATATATGCGGTTGTGATGTTTGATAAGTGTCATCTACAATAATACCTGAACGTAATCCGGTTTTAATACCAGCCATTTGTGCAAGCGCTGTATCTGGTAAGACACCTACTGACATCATCACAAAGTCTGTTTCAAAGGATTCTCCAGTTATTAAATGAACCACGTGATCTTTGATTTCTGCGATTTCATTATTCGTAAAGACCTGAACACCTTTTGCTTCTAATTCTTTTTTAATGAAGACGGACATTTCAGGATCTACAATTGGTAAGACTTCTTCCGCTTTTTCAATTAAAGTCACTTGAATCCCTTTCATTTGAAGGTTTTCAGCAACTTCAAGTCCAATGTATCCGCCACCTATGACAGTTGCATGTTTAGGCTGTGTGTCTTTAATGTGTGCCATGATCTTATCTAAATCAGGAATATTTCTTAACGTAAACATAGGAAGACTTGAATGACCTTTGATGTTTAATTGAATCGGTTTAGCACCCGTTGATAAGATGAGTTCATCATAGGATTCTTCTAATGTTTCACCATCTTTAACATACGTAAGTGTTTTAACTTCACTGTTTATAGACATCACTTCTGCACTTGAACGAATATCAAGTCTAAAACGATCTTTTAATAACTGTTCTCTAACAACAAGTAGCCCACTACGTGTTGAGATCTCGCCAGAAATATGATACGGAAGCCCGCAGTTTGCAAAAGAAACATAAGGTCCTTTTTCAAAGACAATAATATGGTCGTCTTGATTAAGCCTTCTATAGCGTGTTGCAAAGCTCATGCCACCTGCAACTCCACCGATTATAATGATTTTTTTACGTTGTTTATTCATGTTTATCACCAAGGATAATGATACCTTAAAAAATAAAAAAAGCAACTAAAATAGTTTACTTTTTTTATTTTTCTAAGTATTTTTATGGACGGTAATAAATGAGAAATAAAACGTTGAATTGATCTTTCAAAGAAAATCCTAATTCACTCCAACCCACATCCTGAGGTTGATAATACAGTTTTATAGCATTTTCTTTTAATACTTCAAATGCTTGTAAAACTGCTTCTTTTGATGAAAGCTCAATATTGACAGTAAATCTTTCTTGTTGATCTTCACGTTCATTGATTGCATCTGCGATAAACATTTGACTATCTTCTATTCTTAATGCAGCGTGCGCGATTTTATCTGGATATGGTGCTTGATCATCCCATTCTTTGTAATATGTGATATCACCAAGTAACGCTGCATGGAATGCTTTTATATAAACCTCTATTGCTTTTTTTGCATCATCTACTAAAATAAACGGAAATATTCGATTCATCTACAGAACCTCTTATAAGAAAATTAGGGTTGCTAAAACACCAATAATACCTATAATCGCAAGTATGCCAATTGCTTTTTTAGGCATGACACCATTTTTTTCCATGGCATGTCCAAATATACCAAATACAAC
>CAZYNC010000074.1:0-2927 GCA_964648785.1 uncultured Acholeplasmataceae bacterium | reverse complement strand
ACATAATGATTTTGAGGGTGAGGTTTAAAATCAGATTCGATGAATTGATGGGTCACTTCTTTTTCTTTATAAAAAGACATAAATTGTTGGTAAGTGTCAAAATCAATTTCATCACGATCATCTAAATGTTTTAACATAAGATCTTTATTGAAAACTTTTTCGTAACCTTCTTGAATCGTTAATGAGAAAAATTCTCCAATTGCACCAGATCCATAAGAAAACATCCCAATCGTTTGATTTTCAAGATTTTCTTTTGCAAGTGATAACACTGAAATTAAACTTAAAAATAATGATCCGTTATAAATGTTTCCAACTTCTTGAGTGAAAGCTTTTACAACGTCTACTTTATCATCACTAATTGGATGAGAATATACTTTATTCGCTTTAACAGCCATGTTGGCAAATGGCATATGGAAACACGTATACACGAATTCTTTATGTGGATCCACTTTTTTAAGCATGTCGTTATAACAACGAATGGATAAATGACCATCAACTGTTGGTACTTCTTGATAAGAAGGGCGGTAAAAATCAGGTAATTCTTCAGTCGTGAAAGTGCCTTTATGGACTTCTGCAAGTCTTGGATTTGCACTTACTAACATGGCAATTGCACCTGCACCTTGTGTTGATTCACCAGGCGTATTAAACCCATACCATGCGACATCTGAAGATAACACTAACACTTTTTTATCAGGTTGCATCTTAACATAATCAAGCGCTAATTGTAACGATCCTGTTGCAGCATAGCAAGCTTGTTTGAGTTCTAAAATTCGAATATTATGTTGAAGTCCTAACATTCTATGAACATAATTTCCAGCTGCTTTTGAATAGTCAATGGCAGTTTCAGTAGCAAATAAAATGGTATCAATTGCGTCTTTATCCTCTTTTGTTAAGATACTATTTGCTGCTTCCAAAGCCATGGTGACAATATCTTCAGCTGGTGAAATGATGGCCATTTTGTGTTGACCAATCCCAACCTTATATTTGTTGACATCTTGATTTCTTGCTTTTGCAAGAGACGTCATATCCATAAAATATCTTGGAACATAAAACCCTATTTTATCAATTCCGATTTTCATGATTGTTTCCTTTCGATGCGTTTGTGTGATTGCGTAAGTTCATTGGTATTTGTAAGTGCTGCCATTAAAGAAAGTTCTCCACATAATACAACTGCTGCAGCAATTTGCGCGAGTTTTTGAGCTCCGTTTGTATCATTGACCTCAAGAGATTCTAAATTATTCTTAGCATCTAAAGCATCTTTACCATGACCGACGCTTCCAATAATGATATTAGGTAGTGATACTGAAAAATATAGATCACCATCTTTGACCTCGCAATGGGTGATACCTTGAGAACCCTCTACGATATTGGCTGCATCTTGGCCAGTTGCTAAATAAAAGGCGAGTAACATGTTAGCGTAATGGGCATTGGCAGTTAATAAACCGCCTGATGCAATAGACCCTATTAAATTCTTTTTGATGTTAAGATCGACTATTTTTTCAGGAGTTGTTTTTAAAGCATCCTTTACAATATCCCTAGGAATGGTAATTTCAGCAATGACGTGTTTTCCTCTTCCTAAAAGTGAATTCACTGCAGATACTTTTTTATCTGTACAAAAGTTTCCCGATACACTGATATAGTTAAGCTCAGGATATAACGTTAAAATAGCTTCAGCAATTTTATCTGAAGCAAATGTTGTCATATTATGACCTGATGCATTGCCTGTTTCATAACCCAAACGAATATATAATAGATTACCAACAATTTTTGCATCAATCGTTGTTAAATTTGCATAATTGGATTGTTTTGATACAACGGTTTCTTGAAAAAATTCTTTTTTTGATTGTACATCCTTTAAAACGTTTGCCGCAAATAAAGCATTGGGTGCCTCAAACAAAATAGAACGTGTCATCATATCTGATAACACGGTCGTGGTTAATGTTTTTGCAAGTCTAGTCAACTTAGCACCACGTCCAACAGAATGAAACAATGTTGTTTCATAGGTTGTAATCGGTGGTGCAATCTCGATTTGCGATTGAGTTTCGTGTAAAAAATGCATGTTTGCAAAGTAAATAGGACCAACAACTTGTGTTGGGATTCCTGTGTAATACATCTGATTTTTCATAAAAGACCTACCTAAAGTGGACTTGATTTTATTTTACACTATTTCTGTATATTTTTTAAATATTTTGAAAGGAATGAAAAAAAACCTATGATTTCACATTTATAACACACAGTATTGTGTTATACACAACACTGTGGTATGATGTCATTAGGAGATTATATGGAATCACAATTTAAAAAGGGAATTATTGAGTTATGTATCCTAACGCTGATTGCACACGAAGACATGTATGGCTATCAAATCATCAAAGCATTTGAGGATATCATTGATGTCAATGACAATACCGTTTATCCAATTTTAAGAAGATTAACATTAGAAGGATATTTTGAAACATATCTCATTCCCTCTAATGAAGGTGCAGCTAGAAAAATGTATCAAATGACACAAAAAGGACTAGATCATCTCATGATGTTAAGACACACTTGGGATCAATTTATTGGCGGTGTCTATAAAATTTTAAATAGAAGGGAATTAGATTATGAACACATTCTTGAACGCATTAAAAAATGAATTATTACTAGCAGGGTTTTCTAAAAAAGAAACTGATGAGATTGTTGCTGATTATCACGATATGATCGATCAAGCCTTAAGACAAGGGTTGAAAGAGTCTGAAATTGAATCTACCTTTGGATCTGTGAAACACATTGTATCAGAAATCAAGATTGATCAAAAACCTAAAGATGCACACGATATCGGTAAAGAAGTCCAAACATTTGAAGTAGAAGACATCGATAATATCGATATTGATTTAGTCAATGAAGATATTCGCATTGCGACTCATGAAGAATCTTATATCAAACTT
>CAZYNC010000073.1:0-2936 GCA_964648785.1 uncultured Acholeplasmataceae bacterium | reverse complement strand
CCTGAATTTGGAGATAACCCTGCTTGACCCGTTGCAACACTTGCTAAACTAATCCCAATAATCGCGATCATCGGTCCAATGACCACAGGTGGTAATAACGTATCTAACCATGCTTTTCCTGCAAAACGGATAATGGTCGCAACAAGTACGTAAATTAAACCAACAACCATAAGTCCAACAAATGCCGCACCTGGCCCAAATGAATTAGATGCAACCGCAATTGCACTAATATACGCGAAACTTGATCCTAAATATACAGGGACTTTTGCTTTTGTAAACGCGATATAAATCAATGTCCCAATCCCACTTGCAAGTAATGCAACGCTAATCGATAAGCCCGTTAATATTGGGACTAAAACTGTTGCACCAAACATTGCAAATACATGCTGTAGAGATAATACTCCCCACTGTAATTTTGATTTGGGACGCTCTTTGATCCCAATGAATAATGTATCGTTCATCGATACCCTCCTAGAAAGTGTATAGAGGACTGTTCTAAGAAAAAAGACACCTGTTTTTGGCGTCTTTAAAGTGCGTGCGTATATAAAAAAATTCCGCCTTTTGATGCTCTCTGTCATCCTTTAAAGACCTCTACCGAACATAGAATAACACAAACATATTTCTTTTACAAGTAAAATTTGGTAAAATAATTTTAGTTTGATTTGAGGGCCTATGAAAACAATTTTAGACACCGAACAACTTCATCGCACGCTAAAAAGAATGACCCATGAGATTATCGAAGCTTATCCGTCTTTAAAAGACGTTGTTTTATGTGGTATCGAATCAAAAGGCGTCATCATTGCCCGTCATATTCAAACGCTTATTCATACATTTTCACATCAAGAAGTCCCATTATATCCAATCAATATAAAGCCATTTAGAGATGATGAAAAAAGAGAAGGTCAACAACAACCTCTAGATGTATCACTGACAAGTAAACATGTTGTCATTGTTGATGACGTGTTGTTTACTGGAAGAAGTGTGCGTGCAGCAATTGATGGGATCATGCTAAGTGGAAGACCAAACAATATTAAACTCGCAGTGCTGATTGATCGAGGTCACAGAGAACTTCCGATAAGACCAGATTTTATTGGAAAAAACATCCCAACAGCACTTGCTGAAAAAGTGACGTTTAGAAAAGAACACGTAGATGTCATCTTGGAGCAAACAGATGAAAACCATACGTAGAGATGACATTCAAGTCGGTGACGTGTTAAAGCGTTATGATGATGCAACCTCAATTCAAATGAAAACTGTAATTGAAGACATAGAAAAACTAACGCATGAAACACCGTCGGTTTGGGGAGATGACATCATCGGCTTTGGTAATATGACCTATTCCAACACCTATCTAAAAAACCAACCCTTTTTTAATATCGGTATTAAAAAAACAAAAGCAGGATATAGTTTATATTTAAACGCCTACAATAAAAGCTTGTATCAACTCGCTGATACACTCAATATCAAGCATGGCATGGGCTGTTATTACCTTAAACAAAAAGATATTCAATCAAAAGCGTATCAAGATCTTATTTTACTATCTATTAAACACAAAGACACCAAGGATCAATAATCCTTAAAAAAGTGTCTTTTATTTTGGAGGAAAACAATGGCAAAATACATATTTGTAACAGGTGGTGTTGTTTCGGGTATCGGTAAAGGTATCTCTGCGGCCGCAATCGGACAACTACTCAAAAAACATGGCTATAAAGTCACGATGCAAAAACTAGACCCATACATCAACGTTGATCCAGGTACGATGAGTCCTTTTCAACATGGAGAAGTGTTTGTCACGCATGACGGAAAAGAAACAGACCTAGATTTAGGTCATTATGAACGTTTCATTGATGAATACTTAACAAAAGATTCCTCTGTGACATCGGGTCAAATATATGAACAAGTCATTAATAAAGAACGTCGTGGCGACTATTTAGGTCATACCGTTCAAGTTATTCCTCACATTACCGATATGATTAAAGAAAAACTACGCGCGATCGCAAATAACACCCAAGCTGATATTGTCATTACTGAAATTGGTGGTACAGTCGGGGATATCGAATCACTTCCTTTTATTGAAGCGATTCGCCAATTTAGACGTGAAATCGGGTATCACAACACTTACTATTTACATACAACCCTTATTCCTTATATCAAAGCATCTGGTGAATATAAAACAAAACCAACACAACATTCACTCAAAGAACTACGTTCACTTGGTATTCACGCTGATGGCGTGTTATTAAGAAGTGATGCTCCTTTAGATCAAGGCATCAAAGATAAAGTTGCTTTACTTGGGGATATGAATAAAGAAGACGTCTTTACGTCTCATGATGTTGAGATACTATATGAAGTCATTTTAAACTATCACAAACAAGGTATTACAAACCACATATTACATCACTTTGGTTTAGCATCTCAAAGTATTGATGTTTCAGACTGGCAACACCTTATAACTAATATGCGAGCTACAAAACAATCTGTAAATATTGCGATGGTAGGGAAATACGTTGGACTTCATGATGCCTATTTTTCGATTATAGAAGCCTTAGAACACGCAGGATATCACCATCAAACACACGTAGAGATTACGTGGATTGATGCTGAAGATTTGGATCACATTGAAACACAACTTCAAGGTGTTGATGGCATTTTAATTCCTGGTGGTTTTGGTGTTCGAGCAACAGAAGGTAAAATCAATGCGATTAAGTATGCGAGAGAACACAACATTCCATTTTTAGGGATATGCTTTGGGATGCAACTCGCTGTTGTTGAGTTTGCAAGAAACGTACTACATTTAAAAGACGCACATTCAACCGAACTGAATCCAAAAACCCCACATCCAGTCATTGATATTCAAAGAGGACGTCATGAAGATGAAGACTTAGGTGGAACCTTACGTTTAGGTGCATCCAAATCTTACATACTAAAAGACACAA
>CAZYNC010000072.1:0-2937 GCA_964648785.1 uncultured Acholeplasmataceae bacterium | reverse complement strand
ACGTCTGTTGCGATTAAAAACTCATATTTGTTGGCTTTAAATCCTTGAAGTGCACGTAATCGTTGATGTTGAGATTTATTTCCGTGTATAACTGCAACTTTTAAATGCATATCAATAAGAAGTTTTGATAATTGATCGGCACCGTGTTTTGTTCTTGTAAAAATTAACGTTTGAAGTGCTGGACCTTGTTTGATATGATCTTTGAGTAGTTGAATTTTATTACGTTTAGACACGTAAAATAATTGTTGTGTAATGTGATGAAGTTCAACTTTTTCTTTCGCAACATCAATGACGTCATATTCGCCTATATGTTCATCTGCAAGTGCCATGACTTCACGGTCTAATGTTGCTGAAAACATCATCGTTTGTTTTTCTTTTGGAAGCATATTCATAATTTTTGTAACATCTAATATAAATCCCATGTCAAACATACGGTCTGCTTCATCAATGACAAAATGGGTCACAAATTTTAGCATGAGTGATTTTTGATTGATCAAATCTAAAAGTCGACCTGGTGTTGCAACTAAAATGTCAACACCTTTGGCAAGTTTTTGTTTTTGTGGGCGATCTGAAACCCCACCATAAACAGCAAGCACTCTTAAATTGGTAAACGCACCATAACTTAAAAATGAATCTTTAATTTGTTCAACAAGTTCTCTTGTTGGTGCAAGAATCAACGCACTTGGATGTCTTTTATTTCCGATTTTAGATAACGCTTGAATAATCGGTAATGAAAATGCGGCTGTTTTTCCGGTTCCTGTTTCGGCACGTCCTAAGACGTTTTTACCTTCAACAATAACGGGTATTGCAGCTTCTTGAATCGGGGAAGGTGTCGTATAACCTTTTTTATCGACAGCCTTTAAAATCGGTTGAATCAGTGGTAATGATGAAAATAACATAAATCTCCTTTGATGTTGCTAAAAACCCTGCATGAAAGTGATGTTATGTTTACGCACGATTCTTAATTTATTTTTTACAACTTAGCCATTATACCATAGTTATGTTGTTTGTGTGAGTTTTCTAAGTCCTTCTAAAATTTCAACCATCGCATATGTATCGAGTTTACAATATTCTATAAGTGCTTGATACTTTTCTTTAAATGTTTGTGGATCATAATGAGGAAAGTTTGCATATACTTCCATGGCTTCACCACCGTGTTTTACATCTAGATCTTGATGGTTAAGTTGGCTGAATCGTGGTAATACTTTTTTAATTGAAAAAGATCCTTGCATCTTTCGGTGATAATAATTCATCATCGATTCACCTTGGATGTCTTTATCACCTTTCACGACTTTCATTAAATCATAAATACGATCGTGAATATCAAGTAACCTGTCTTGATATTCAGGGAATAATAAGGCAAGTTCTTTGATTCTTGTCTTTTCAAAAGAGTCGTTCCATACGATAATTGTACCGTCATCTTCTTTGATATCTTGAATCAGTTGTTCAACGAGTTGTCGTCGTTGATCTTGATGACTGTCTGCTAGAAACCCTACGTGATCCCGATCTTGGTCACACACACCCGGTTGATATTCAATATGAAGTGAGTATTGAAAAAGTGATTGCATATAAGGCGTTTCACCTTTAAATCTTGGAAGAGGAGCAGGAAATGATTCGAAATCTAAATGATATAGTGGATACTTAAGCGTTGAAAGTATTGTTTTAATATTGTCTTGATTGATATAAGGTTGATCGTCTTGATGATCTCGATAATGTAACACCGTTTCTTTTTGAATGTGGTTTTTAATAATCCGATTTGGTGAATCATATTGAGTTGGATCTAAGAGTGCATCGTCTAAGTCTAACGCATGAACATGACCTTGATTGATAAGGTCCCAAATATCGTGTTTCTCACCTTTTTTTTCATAGACGTAACCGTGATGTCTGTCAAGATAAGTTAAGATATTATCTTCTTTTGGGACGTTTTTAAAACAAATAGGAACAAAAGGACATTCTTTATCTTTATGATAAAAACAATGTTTTCCTAGAGGGACTGGTTCAACGTTTAAAAGATCGACTCTTTTTAATACTTCTGATACGTCATATGCTAATCTTGGCATCATATCGTTTGTGATACTTGTGACATCAATGAGTTTGATGATGTCATCAGAATAGACTGGTTGATGCTCTTGATCACGGGTACCATCAAATATGTAGGCATGGTTTAATACCGCTAAATAATAATAGACGTTTTTGTGTGTGTTTAATACGTGATCAATGATGTAGCGTTGATAGGCAATATCATACAAATATTCACCAATCTTATGATGTTTATCTAACATCTTTTGATATTTATCCGTATAATTTTTGGGTGTCTCTTTGTGATTGAGGTGATATGGAACATAGATCTCACCATCAAGTTCAAACATGTGATGTTGGTCTTCACCACGTTTAAAGTAAAAACACGCCTCATCAAATTTTTTTGACGTTGTTGCTTTTACTTCAATAATACGAATCGCATCATCATCTTCTTGATAAATATCTAAGAAACTAAATAGACGATCGTGTTCGAGTTCATATTCAAATCTTTTTTGTTTGAAGGTGTTTTCAGAAAATATTAAGTCACCACCAAACATGTGTTTAATTTTATTAGCTGCAAGCATTTCAATTTTTTTAAAGTCGTTCATCATGAGTGGTAAGTCTTTGTTGTGAAAACGTTCAAACACGTCATCACGTTCATTATCATGCATATCATTGAGTAAGGATGCTAGTTTTTCTTCTTGTTCCATGTGCATAAGATCTTCTAACGAAGCATCTTTGGTAAAGGCAACAATGGCACTTTCTTTTTCTTTGGCAACTTCAGCAAGCCCTGCGTATCTTCCACACCTGTTAAGTTCTTTAAATGTCGTTTTTGAAATGTTCATGTCATACCCCTTAATTGTATTATATCAATACATGTATAAAAAAATAAGGTTTCCCTTATTTTATAATGGTAAG
>CAZYNC010000071.1:0-2939 GCA_964648785.1 uncultured Acholeplasmataceae bacterium | reverse complement strand
AGCGTCTTTTCTTGCGTGTAAAAGTCGATGTCAAGTTCAAAAGGATTCACATCAGATTGTTGACATGAACTTAAAATGAAAACAAATAGGATGAAAATAAATACAGACATAACTTTTGACATGACAACACCCTTTTCATAATGTACCTTAATTATAAACGATAAAATTGTTCTTTCAATGTTTAAACCTTAATATGGTAAAATAACGATGTGAATACTATTAAAAAACAGTTGACCTTATTACCAGAACTTCCTGGATGTTATTTAATGAAAAATGCATCAAATCAGGTCATTTATGTTGGAAAAGCAAAAAACTTAAAAAATCGTGTTCGATCTTACTTTGTTGGTGCACATAACGAAAAAACGACAAAACTCGTGTCTGATATACACGATTTTTCTTATATTGTGACACACACCGAACATGAATCCCTTATTTTAGAACTGAATTTAATTAAACAGTATAGCCCTAAATACAACATTCGTCTCATGGATGATAAAACATATCCATACATTGAACTCACAGATGAACAGTACCCTAAACTTCAAATTGTCAGACAAAAACAAGCCAATAGTCGTGTATTTGGACCGTATCCAAATGTGTATGCTGCTAGAGAAACAGTGCGTTTGCTCAATCAATTATATCCACTTAGAAAATGTGACACACTGCCTAATAAAACATGTCTTTATTATCATATTGGTCAATGTTTAGCACCATGTGTATTTAAGGAAGTCAATTATGATCACTATGTCACCCAAATCATCAACTTCTTAAAAGGTGATACAAAAGACGTCTTAAAAAAATTACACGATAACATGATTGAAGCATCAGAGAAGATGATGTTTGAAAAAGCAGCGGAATATCGTGACATGATTCACCACATTGAACACACGACTGAAAAACAACTCATCAATTTAAATGATGGGTTAAATCGTGATGTTCTTGCATATGCATCAAACGATACGGATTGTGCGATAGAAATATTTAAATTGAGAGATGGTAAACTTATTGATCATATTCAAACAGTGTTTAATTATACATTAGACCCTAAAGAAACGATTATGAGCTACCTCAATCAACTTTATGAACACCATGTACCTGATGAATTATGTTGTCATGTATCGTTTAAAGATACGCAAATTGAGGCAATTTATGACCAAAAAGTTGTATTTCCTCAAAAAGGTGATAAACATAAGTTGACGTTGTTAGCACATAAAAATGCAGTACAAAGTTTAGAACATCATTTTATGTTAAATCGTCATCAAGATGATCAAAAACACCTCGGATTACAAAAATTATCTCAAGCCTTAACCAAAGATGTCACGAGAATTGATGTATTCGACAACGCACAGTTATTTGGTACAGCACCTATTTCAGCTGTCATTGTCTATGACACCAAACAATTTGAGAAAAAATCTTACAGAAAGTACCATTTAAAGACAACCACGAATGATGACTATCAAGCCATGCGAGAAGTCACGTATCGTCGCTATCAAAAACTCATGGTTGAAGACGGTAAGTTTCCAGATGTTGTCTTAGTAGATGGTGGATTAGGTCAAGTTCATGCTGCTGAAGAAGTTATTGCTGAACTTGGATTAGATATTCCTGTATGCGGACTTAAAAAAAATAAACGTCATCAATTGGAAGGACTCGTCTATCAAGGTCATACAAAAATATTAAAACCCAATGATCACTTATTTAAGTTTTTAATCAAACTATCAGAAGAAGTCCACAGGTTTGCGATTACGTTTCATCGAAAAACAAGAGATAAACTGGCCTATGCCTCTAAATTAGATGAAATCGAAGGCATCGGTCCAAAAAGAAAAGCACGACTCATTCAACAATTCGGAACATTTGAGCGCATCCAAGAAGCCTCTGTAGAAGCATTAAAACAATCAGGAATTCCAGAAACACTCATAAAAAAAATTAAGGAACATACATGAGAGCAATCATCTATGCTGTTGATGATGAGAAAAGAATCATTTATATCAAACATCAAAAACGATTGATACAATTACAATTAAGTCATAAAATTGCATCCATTTTTTTACCAATTCTACAAAAAGGGTTTTTAATTGACGTCGATGTAAAAAACATCCATCCATATCTATATAAAATTAAAGTCTTCAAACAAATTATATCTTTAAAACCATATCGTGTTTTATATGATCTAGACATGTTAAGGCTTGATATGCAAGATTTCATGGAACACATCAACCATTTTGTTTTTTTAGATTTTGAAATGAGTATGCCTGGATATCATCATAAAGGCTATTTCCAATCAGAAATTATTCAATTTGGACTCATTGTTACCGACAAGAACTTTCAACCACTATATGAATCGATGCAATATCTTTATGATCACAAACGACAACCACTGTCTGAACGCACAATAAAATTTTTAAAACTTAATCAAGATACGTATGAAAAACAAGCAATGCCATATCAATTACTTTACGAAACACTTGCATACATTCAAAAAACATACAAACCTAAATGGATCGTCTGGGGTAAAAATGATATTCAAGTATTAAAGGATTCCTTTATCATCCACAACAAACAACCAATCCTTGATACGAAAGATTTTGTTGATATGTTGAAACTACACAAAGATTATTATCACTTAAAAGACGATTTAGGACTTTTAAAAGCATTTCAAATGTATTATAAAGAGACAACACTTCAATCTCATGATGCATTAGACGATGCACATATGACACTAAAAATCACACAAGCATTCATGAAACTCATGCGTGCACACAGGAGGTATTTATGGAACACCTATTAAGAAATGCACTGATTGGAAATGCAGCAGCATTAGGACTTAACTGGATTTATGACATGCCTTTTTTAGAACGTTTATCTAAAAAGCAAGACCTGCTATTTTTAAAACCAGATCAAGCATTGTATGATCAATCTAAAAAAAGTTATTTTGCTTATCC
>CAZYNC010000070.1:0-2990 GCA_964648785.1 uncultured Acholeplasmataceae bacterium | reverse complement strand
CACTTAATTTACCTGTAATGGAAGAATTTGAAAAAGATGATGAAGTCTTTAATACCCTTCTAAAATGGTTATATGAAAAGAAAGATAACGTTGAAATGTTATTACAAATTTATTTCATTCATAATCATTGGTTAAATCAACAAAAATATGAAGGAAATTTTATCGTCGATCGAGATTTAATTGAACATTGGCTATTTGCCTATCACAATTTACGCAATATGCCAACCATTATGAATATGTACAATGGTGTATTTCATTCCTACATGAATCAAATTAAGCATCCTGATGTATACATTATTTTAGATGTTAATTGGGAACAATTTAAAGATCGCGTATTAAAAAGAGGACGCGAACAAGAAATAGAAAATTTTGAACTTAATCGATCTTATTTCCAGGCACTTATTTCAGATTATACGCATAAAATTGTCTCACAATGTTCTGTTTATGGGATTCCTTATCACGTGATTGATACAAATGATAAATCAGAAGATGAAGTATTAAAAGAAGCGCTTGAAGTTATAAAAAAATTAAAATCGTAGCAATACGATTTTTTTTATGGAAACATTTCCACAAGTATACGTTATAATATAAATAATAAAGGAGTTTATATGCCAAGTATTAAAGATGTCGCTGCGAAAGCAGGGGTTGGTATTGCGACAGTATCAAGAGTGATTAATCAATCAGGTTATGTGCGTCAAGAAACAAAAGAACGCATCGAAAAAGTGATTCAAGAACTTGGGTTTAAACCGAACGAAATTGCACGTTCAATGACACAACAGAAAAACCATATTGTAGCGTTTATTTTACCAAATACAAAACACCTTTTCTTTGGTGAACTTTTATATGAAATCGAGTCTGCTTTATTTGAAAAAAATTATAAACTCATGGTATGTAATTCTAGTGAACGTATCGAAAAAGAGCTGGCTTACATTGAAATGTTAAAAACAAATCGTGTTGACTCTATGATCCTTCTTACAAACAATGATATAGAGCATTTACTCGATAAAAAATATCGTATTATTTCTTTTGATCGTATATTTAATGGCATTCCATGCGTCGCTTCTGATAATGGTGCTGGAGGAAAACTTGCGGCATTGCATTTAATTGAGCGTGGCGCAAAGAAATTTATGTTTATAGGTGACGATCAACAAGGAGCGAATACATACGTTAAAACAGAAGTTTCTAAACGAAGAATCGCATTTATAGAGACGTTAAAATCTCATGGATATCACGAAATTGTAGAAATAGAATATCCATTAGGTAACTATATCGAAATTCCTGAAGAAGTACAAAAGCAAGTGCTTTTGCATCAAGATGTTGATGGTATCTTTTGTATTTCAGATGCTGTTGCTGCACGTGTGATTAAAACACTTGAAGCTTCAGGTAAACATGTACCAAACGATGTCAAAGTGATAGGGTATGACGGAGGAAGAAGTTTTTTGAATTTAGGGAAAACAATTACTTCTATCGATCAACAACCTCATTTATCTGCACGTGCAATCGTTAACATTATTGAACACTATTATAAAAATACGAGTATTGAGCCTCTCAATATTACACCAGTCAAACTTATTGTAGGTGAAACAACTTGACATGAAACAATTTAAAGAGATTTATCAAGGTCAACTTAACCTCCAACAATTACAAAAAGATGAAACTATTTTTCATGTTACAAACGGATATTTAGGAAAAAAAGCGGTATTTTCTGAAGGGTATGGTTTTACCCATAAACGTGGCGTTTACGTGAATGGTTTTTACAATACATATCCATATCATTACGAAGAAAATGCCACACAATTTCCTCAATTTGGTAAAACCATTGTTGCGCTTCCAGATGCGTCTCTTTTGACGTTTCATATCAACAACATAGGGCTGAATCAAAAAGAGATGGAACACGTATATACAGAACGTATCTTTGATTTAGAAAAAGGATTGACATTAAGAAAAACGACCTATCTTTCTCCAACAAATCAACAATTTTTAATTGAAGAAACGATCTATGCTCATCAACAAGCATTTCAACATATCCATATTCAAGTCAGTGTCACCTCTTTAACAGAAGATGTAACATGTGATATCAAACATTTCATTACCATGCCATACATACAAGAATCTAACGTGAGAGATCCTAGAGTTGCTTATGAAAAACAACATATCAAACATCTACATACAGACTTAAAGCATCAAGAGTATCATGTTGAAACATTATCAAAACAATTTCAATGTGTGTTAGGATATGAAACAAATGTGATGATGCAGTATAACGTAGAAGAAGATAACGTTATTGGAACGTATTCTTGTGAACTTAAAAAAAATGTAGCACAAACCATTGATCTTCATTTAAGTTATCGATGTAATCATATTGAGATTCAAGTTCTTGATGAACATGACTTTAATACCCATCTTGATGCCATGTCATCTTTTTGGAAACACAACATCATTCAATTTGAGCATCAAGATATGCAACATATCATGGATTATCATATGTATCAACTTTATCATGCTGGTGGTATTGATAATAAATTATCCATTGCAGCTAAAGGTTTATCCGGAGAAGGTTATGAGGGGCATTATTTTTGGGATACAGAAATTTATATGCTCCCGTTTTTCATTTTTAACTTTCCGCATAAAGCAAAAACATTACTCGAACACCGTATGCTTTTTTTAAATGAGGCTAGAGAAGAAGCTTTAAATATGCACGTCAAAAGAGGTATTAAAATTCCTTGGCGATCCATTGATGGAACGGAAACATCGCCATATTTTTTAGCGGGTTCAGCTCAATTACACATTAACAGTGATGTCGCGTATGCAATGATTATGTATGTTGAAACAACAGGAGATACCTCTATTCTAATCAATGGTGGGTTTCGTTTTCTTGTTGAACTTGCATTATATATTTATGACTATGGATTTTTTAATGACACTGGATTTCATTTAATGAACGTTACAGGACCTGATGAGTATACGACACTTGTAGATGATAATTACTA
>CAZYNC010000069.1:0-3021 GCA_964648785.1 uncultured Acholeplasmataceae bacterium | reverse complement strand
AAATATTTAGGGTATACATGGGATGAGGTTCATCAAGAAGCTGAACATTTAGAACACGCTGGTTCAGAAAAAATGATCGAAAAAATGTATGACTTTATAGGAAGACCAGAAACTTGTCAGCACGGTAACCCGATTCCTAGTTATGACACACCTTTTCAAACAAAACATTATCCATCTTTATTCGAAATTGAAGAAGGCCAAGTCTTTAAAATATTGCAAGTCAAAGATGACATAGAATTATTACAATATTTAAAACAGCACCACATTCAAATACACGATGAAGTGACAGTTATAAAAAAATATGCATCACTTTCTCAAATGGAAATCATGCACAACAAAAACATTCATCATGTAAGTGAACAGACAACAAAAATGATATTTGGAATTAAAGTTGATTAATCTCAATCAACATGGATATGACCTTGCAGAACAAGTCATACAATTATCTATAAAAAATCAAAAATTATTGTTTAAAACATTGGATGCAGACATTGCAGCTGATTTTTTGCCATATATCAACGAAGAACATAGAGTTCAAGTATTGTTACGATTTCCAGTATTAAAACAAAAAGAACTGATACAAAAGATGGCATCTGATGATGTTGTTGAACTCCTTAGGTTACTCCCGACGCCATTAAGAACTAAATTACTCAATGAAAGCTCTGATAAAGCACTGATATCCACAATTTTAGCTTTGGATGAAGATACTATTGGTGCACATGTATCCATAGATTATTGTAAAGTAGATATCAACTTAACTGCAAAAGAAGTGACGAAAAAATTAATTCAATTAGCGCCAGATCTTGACATTGTTGATCTTGTTTTTATTCATGAAAACAATGAATTCAAAGGTGTGATTGATTTAAAAACGTTATTAAAAACAGCTGGTGATATCACCATGCACGATATGATTAAACCTTATTCATCCTGTCATGAAGATACACTTATTGATGAAGCGATTCATATATTAAAAACAACCAATCAAAAAGTATTACCCATTACCACAGATTCAAATCAATTACTTGGGGTCATTACATTAGATGATGCCATAGATTTGATTGAAGAAGAAGCCATTGAAGACTTTGAAAAAATGGTTAATGCAAAAGCAAATAACGATTCGACATTTTATCAAGCTGCACTTCAACGGTTACCTTTTTTGGTCATGTTGTTGGTGATGTTTATTCCAATGATGCTTTTAACTCATCAATTTGAGGCAATATTAGAAAAAGTTGTTGTGTTGATGTTATTTCAACCACTGATACTAGGAACTGCAGGTAATGTTGCAACGCAAACGCTTGCACTTACACTGCAAAGTTTAACTAAAAAAAGAGGTGTTTTTAAAAAAACGCTCAACAAAGAGTTGATGACAACATTGATGATTTCAATCACGATGGGACTATTTGCTTGGTTACTAACATATCTATATGCTTCATTAAGAGGTTTTTTAGAACCATCTCCAATGCAATTCTCTATGGTCATTGCACTTAGTCTTGCAGCAACGTTGCTATTAGCACCTATGATTGCTTTATTGATTCCGTGGATACTCAAATTGATCAAACTTGATCCAGCAATTGCATCAGGACCTTTCATAACAACGCTCATTGATGTGAGTGCATTACTTATTTACTTTAGTATTGCAACCGTTTTGTTAGGAGGGATGTTATGAGTCAAGTTCGTCAACAAATATCATTTAAAAAACAACCTCAACAATTTCTTGAACATTATCTTGAAGTAAGCGATTTAAAGAAAAAAAAACTTATACATCACATACAAATAAAAGATTTACCAGAGTTTATCACACTATTAGATCCTAAAGATAAAGATTTTTTTTATCGTAGTCTCACACCGACAAAACAAGTTTATTTAATTAAACATCTGGCTTCTGATGAACTCGTCTATTGGATAAAAGAAAGCGATGATCAATCATCTATATTGAGTCAAATTGACATTCAAAAAAAACATCTTATTGAAAAAATGTTGATTTATCATGAAAAACGTGTTGGAAGCATGATGCAAGTCGATCTTGTGACAATACAATCTGATCAAACTGCTGGAGAAGTCCTTAGATATATCATTCATGATGTTTCAGAGTATTATTACATGGATATTTTGTGGGTTATTGATCTCGACAATAAGGTTATTGGAAAAGTATCATTGAGTGATGTATTAATTGCGCGAAAAAACACTAAAATTAGTAGTATTATGACGCATCTTACAACCTTTTTAAATCCTCATGATGATATCACAATCGCCATTCAAAAAATGATGGATTATGATAAAGAAGCAATAGCAGTCATTGAACATGAACAAATAGTCGGCATTATGACTTCAGATGACGTTTTTGATGCATTAATTGAAAGTTATGAAGAAGATTTTCAAAAACTCGCAAACATTAATAATTTTGAAGAAACCGATTCTGCAATCATGCGGTATCAAAAAAGAATGCCTTGGTTAATCATTGCACTTTCTGTCAATACAACGATCGCGTTGATTTTAGCTATTTTTGAACCTACATTAAGTCAAATTGGATTGCTTGTATTGTTTCAACCGCTTATTTTAGGCATGGCAGGGAATATTTCAACTCAAGCATTAGGGGTGACCTTGCTTACTTTAGATGAGCCCAATTTTAATTTGAAGAAGCATCGCCAAAAAGAAGTTCGAATTGGTCTTATGAATGCCACAATTATGAGTGTAATTTCGTTTATATTTTCATCAATATTATTGTTATTCATTGGGATGACTTTAGATGAAAGTATCATCACCAGTATTCAAGTCAGTATAGCGTTGTGGATGGGGATGACATCCGCAGCTTTAATTGGACTGATGATGCCCATTGTGTTAAAGAAGTTCAATAAAGATCCAGCTGTGGCATCAGGTCCACTAATTACGACATTGAATGACTTTATTGGACTTTTCATCTATTTTTCAATCGCCTCCTTATTTTTGGCGATCATATGATATAATTCTTAATAAGAAAAGAGGACATTATGACACCTTTACAACAGTATTTAGAAACAAGAA
>CAZYNC010000068.1:0-3070 GCA_964648785.1 uncultured Acholeplasmataceae bacterium | reverse complement strand
TACTTTTTAATGTTTTCTTGTAATGTTTTCCAGTCTTCATTAGAAGGTAGTGTCATACCTTCAAATAACGCTTTGACTTTGTCTGTCTTAGGAAGTATTTCACCTCTTCCTTTAAAATAAGATCCGTCTGCGTATTTAGAGTCTTCAAACTTATAAAACTTAGACCCTGTTTCTTTTGCAAGTTCCATGGAGTATTCTAATGAGTAGTAATTCACTGCATTAAAGAAGACATCAATTAAATCAATATTTTCTTCTGAACCATAGGCGATATAGTTTTCTACGATATACCCGTGGTGTCCCATAATACCAAATCCAATGGAGCGGTTCATACGGTTTGCTTTCGCAACCGCAGGCACGTATGAGATATCTGTTTTAAGTGACACAGAATTCATGACATCCATCGCTGCACGTACGGTTTCTTTAATGGTTTTATGTTTCATCATATTACCCATATGACCAGAAGCTAGGTTACATGAGATATCCATTCCGATGTCATCTTGATCTTTTTTATCGTAGTCTGCGTAATGAGAGGTAATCGTAGGTTGTAAAATTTCTGTACATAAGTTAGAGAATTTCACTTTGTCTGCAAGAGGGTTTTGATTATTGACGTTATCTGCAAACATAATGTATGGATAACCAGATTCACCTTGAAGGGTTGCGATTTGATCGAGCAACTTACGTGGGTTAATCTTACGTTTTCTGACATTTGGGTTTTCAGCCAGCTCATCATACCACTGATCCATTTCAAT
This sequence comes from uncultured Acholeplasmataceae bacterium, assembly GCA_964648785.1. Lineage (GTDB taxonomy): Bacteria > Bacillota_I > Bacilli_A > Acholeplasmatales > Acholeplasmataceae > UBA8290. Next base: position 2,321 of record CAZYNC010000068.1, on the reverse strand, counting down.
GGCGATATCAGCGAAATCTTTGCCGTATTCTTTGTAGACGGTATGTGGGTAAAAGACATACATTTCTTTATTGTCTCTTGCCAGTTCAATCATTTTATCTGGAATAACAACACCCATCGATAATGTTTTAATACGAATATCATCATCAGCGTTTAATTTTTTTGTTTGTAAGAAGTCTTCAATATCAGGATGGAAGACGTTTAAATAGACGGCTCCTGCACCTGTACGTTGACCCATTTGATCTGCGTATCTAAAGTTGTTATCAAGAAGTTTCATCACCCCTACGACCCCTTTAGAGACGTTTGGGATCCCTTTAATGGATTCACCTTTTGCACGTAAATTCGTTAAGTTAATCGCGACACCACCACCAATTTTAGAAAGTTGCATCGAAAATTCTGAGATTCTTGAAATATCATTTAAAGAATCTCCAGCTTCTAGTAAGAAACATGACACAAATTCACCGCGGTGTTTTTTACCTGTATTTAATAATGTTGGTGTTGCAGGGGTAAAGTCTTGGGCAATTAAAGACGATATAAGACGTCTTGCTTTATCCATGTCACCACTTGCGTGATATAACGCATTAATCGCAAGTCTATCTTCATAGCGTTCTAAAAAGTTATTTCCGTCTCTAGATTTAAGTGCGTAATCGTTATAAAACTTAAACGCACCCATGTACGTTGGAAATCTAAATTTTGCTTTGTAGGCAATGTCATAAATTTCAGCAATTTGTTCGTGGGTATAAAGCTTTAAGAAGTCTGCTTCATAATATTCATTCTCAACTAAGTATTCTAGTTTTTCTTCTAATGAATGAAAAAACTGGGTTTTTTTATTAATGTAATTTAAAAAATAAGACTTTACAGCCTCTTTGTCTTTATTTAAATCTTTAATATCCCCATTTTCATCAATCACTTGATTGTTGAGTAATATCCACTCTGGCACCATATTACGGTCCATACAAATCACCTCATTTTATTGTTGTCGTTTGAGTATGTAATCATTATATGTAAAACGTGTTGATTTTTAAAGTGTTTTGCCATATTTTTTTTGTAAAATTTTTGTGTGAATACATAATATTTGTTTCAAATGCTTTGAAATTCAAATAAATTACTTAAGTATGTCTATTTATTGAAGTAATTGGTTATAAAGGCTTTGACTTTTTTGATGTCTGCATCAAGTCCCGCCATTTCAAATTTAACAATGAGTGGAATATGATAACGCGCTTCGATGACCTCACCAGCTTTACCAAAATTAGTACCCCAATTTCGATTTCCGGATACTGCCGTTCCAATGACTCTATCATGATATAAAGATAAAAAATCAAGGGTTGTCTTTGGCACTTCCCCAAAATTAAAACTACGGGTCACTAAAAAGACCTGTTGATCATCTGTTTCACGATATTCACTTATTTTAATCGCTTCATAACCTAGTTTTAACGCAAATTTTTTGCCTTGACCAGTGAGTGAATCATAGACGATGACCATAAGAATTCCTTTATCTTTTTTTATATGATATGGTTCTAATCATATAGAAAAAGATAAAAAAAATCAAGCATTGCTTGATTCTTTTTTAATAAGTGGAATGGAGACTTCAACAAGTGTGCCTTGATTGACTTTTGACTCTAAATTGATGACCCCATCATATTTCATCACGATGTGTTTGACGATTGCAAGTCCTAATCCAGTACCACCTTCTGTACGGTATTCATCCACCCTGTAAAATCGTTCAAAAATTCTTGGTTGATGGACAGTTGGTATACCGAATCCTTCATCTTTGACAACAAAGATCATCGATTGATTGACTTGATGTAGTTTAACGGTAACTTTAGCCTGATCTTTTGAATATTTCACTGCATTTTCGATTAAATTCTTAAATAATTTAAACATATCCATCGGGTCACACATCATCTCAATCATATGCATGTTTTGTGAAATGATGATGTTTTTTTGTTCAATGATGGGGGTTAAGGCATTGAGTACCTCTTTTAATGTATCTTTAAGATTGACTTTGATTTGTTTAGATTCTTTATAGTTTTCAAGTCTTGATAACATTAACATGTCTTCAACTAAAGTCGTCATTGTATCCGATTGAGAGACAATTGAAGCTAATGCTTTTTTGGCATCTTCTTGATTGACCATATCATATAAAACAAGTTCAGCAAATCCTTTAATCGATGTAATCGGAGATTTTAATTCGTGTGAGGCATATGAAAAGAAATCTTTTTTCATTTGTTCAGTCGATCTTTCAAGTGAGACGTCATCGACGACAATGAGTACTTGTGTTTCATTAGATTCGGTTTTTAAAAACGGTGAAACTTGAATGTC
>CAZYNC010000067.1:0-3086 GCA_964648785.1 uncultured Acholeplasmataceae bacterium | reverse complement strand
CTGGACTCAAAACCATTTTAATTCCAAAAGATAACGAAAAAGATATTGATGACATTCCTAAAGAAGTCAAAGCTGCTTTAACGATTATTCCAGTAGAGCATGTCACCGATGTATTCCAACAAGCACTTAAATAATTAACAAGACGTTTAAGTCAACTTAAGCGTCTTTTTTTTATAATAAGTACTAATTTGATACAATAGTATAGGTGATTTCATGATAGATTTACTTATTATAGGTGGTGGCCCAGCAGGTTTATATGCAAGCCATCTTGCAAAAGAATCAGGTTTAAGTTATACGCTTGTAGAAGCGTCTTTTGAATTAGGTGGTAAGCTACGCCTTTATCAAGATAAACCTATTTATGATATGCCTAGTCATATCGATATTTTAGGAAAAACACTCATTGATCATTTATATCATCAAATGATGCATCAATATGATGATCGAAACACGATCATGATGATGACACACATCACAGGTATACAACAAACTCAAGAAGGCTTTATTTCAATGACCAATCATCATCAGATGATTCAGTCTAAGTTTATTATCATTACACACGGTGGTGGTATGTTTGTACCTAGACCTTTAGGAATTGAAAATGAATCTGACTACACCAATCTTTTCTATCATGTTGAGAATGCGAAGTCGTTTATTGGCAAACATCTTGTGATGTTTGGTGGTGGTGATACTGCAGTTGACTGGGCACATTATTTCATCTCAAAAGGTTCAAAAGTCTCATTAATTCATCGTCGAGATGATTTTAGAGGTGATGAAAATCTATTACAAACAATTAAAACTCAAGCACATGTGTATACGCCATATAAAATTCAGTCGGTAGAGTCTCATAATAAAACTATTACATCTGTCAACATTACACATTTAAAAACGAAAGAAACACTTAATATAGAGTGTGATGATGTCTTTGTGTTTTTTGGGACGATTCCTGTGAAAACACATCCACTTCATCAAGGATTAACATTAGATCAAGATCGTTTGATCGTATCTACGTCAATGGAAACTTCAGTAAGTGGCATTTATGCAGCAGGTAATGGCGTTACTTACAAAGGAAAACAATCTATGATCATTACGGCTCTTGGAGAAGTAGCGACTGCAATGGGTTCTATTATTTATCAGTTATATCCTGATAAAATTCCAAGTTATAAAAGATTGTGATAAGATAAATTATGACATATTTTAAACAAGGACAATACATTCAATCATATCCAGGTTACAACGAAACACTTGATCACTTGCCATCATTTTTTATGTTAGGACGCTCCAATGTTGGAAAGTCATCGCTTATTAATGCACTCTTAAATAGAAAACAGCTAGCGCGAACATCGTCAAATCCTGGAAAAACAATCGCTATTAATACATACTTAATCGATGATGTCTTTTACATATTAGATGCACCAGGTTATGGCTATGCAAAAAGATCAAAAAGCGAACGAGATCAGTTTTACATAATGTTAAATGATATTTTGATGAAACAATCACAATTAAAAAAAGTGATGTTAATCATCGATTTTAAAGTAGGCCCAACGAAAGATGACTTAGATGTTTATCACCAACTCGCACATTACGAAAAAGATGTCATTGTTGTTGCAACAAAAATCGATAAAGTTCCAAAAACAAAAAGACCAGCTCAACTCAAAACGATACTGAAAAGTTTACCTACAACGATCTACATGGTTTCGAACGACACAAAAGAAGGACTAGAAGAACTCAAAGCAGTGATGGTAAAAAGTCTATAAAAAAAGCATTCATTGAATGCTTTTTTTATGAATCTTCATCCTCTTTAAAATAATCATTATCTAACATCAATATATTATAGCGATACTGTGTAATAAAGATGGAAGAAAGTCCATCTAAATCTTCAGGTAGCATGTTCTCATTAAAAATGCGATAACTTTCAGTAAGTGCATCATACTCAAAATCTTTAGACACAAAACTTAAATCTGGAAATACAATAACGTGCGTATCAACTGAAAAGATGTCTCTACCAAAAACATGTTGATAATTCATGTCTAATCCAAATAAATTAGCAACAGTAGGTAAGATATCAATTGATGACATGTAATCATAATAAGTCCCAGATAAAGCCTGATCAGCATCATAAATCATCATGGGTACATTATGAAGATCATTGGTATTACGATCCTCTTTGTGTGTATCATAATCCCAAATCGATGATTCATCTATTCCATAGGCATAATGATCACCGTAAATCATGATTATAGTATCCTCTAAAAGATCATGTGAATCTAGTGTATCCATTAATTGTTTTACCGCAAGATCAAGTTCAATTGCTGTTGCTAAATAATATTGCATGATCTCTGGGATGTCTTGATTTGTGTCTTCAACATAAGCTTTCACCGTATCGATATGAAGTGATGAAACTTCATGACTGTCATTATACTGGAAATGTTGACTGACTGTAATATAATTGACGAAAAAAGGAGTGTTTTGTATGTAATCATCTGTCGTCAATGTAATGAGATCAGTATCTTTTTGCCATTGATGATTAAAAATGATGCCATTACCTGTATGCTCTTCTAATAAACCAAAATCACTTGCATTTTTATAGATATCATATCCTAATGTTTCAGTATGAAATTGTCTTCTAGGATAAAAATAGTCAATATAATTGTGATAGCTATAACTTGAATAGCCACGTTGTTGAAACAAACGAGGCAATGTATATGGGAATGTGTTATCCATATAAGATTCCATCGATAATGTAACGTTTTTATTAGGAAATAAAGATGTTTGTGTCATAAATTCTGTATCTGCAGTCGAACGATAGTATAAAGGAGAATAGTAATTTTCAAAAAAACCATATTGTTCTTTAAGCATAAATAACGTTGGCGTTAATGTTTCATGAATCGCCATATAATCAAAACTTTCTGCCATAATTAAAATAAAGTTTTTATCTTCATAAATACCCGTTTGAGCATTTGCTTGATGAACTGGTTGATTTTTTAAATAATCTTCAATTAATACTTCATATTCAGAAATAAATAATGGTGGTGTTCTAAATGCATTAATGACATCACGCTGTGTGTATGTAAGAAGTCCAAAATTTT
>CAZYNC010000066.1:0-3181 GCA_964648785.1 uncultured Acholeplasmataceae bacterium | reverse complement strand
GACATTTAGATTATATTCCCAGATACGCACCATTTGATGATTATGAGTATCAAGAGTTTAAATCAATTATTGATGACATTTTATTGGCACTCATTAAAAAAGATAAAGCGCTTGAAATCAATACAAGTGGATTTTTAACTGAAAAAAGAGCATACCCTAAAGATGAAGTCATTCAACGCTATAAAACATTAGGTGGAACAAAATTCACTTACGGAAGTGATGCACATCGCATAGAAGAGCTAGGACGATATTTTGATCAAATAAAAAAAAGAGATGATTAGCTCTCTTTTTTATTGAATGATAGTTAAAAAAGTCTCAAAAAATGTTTTAGGTAGCGTCTATATTGATAATCAGACATTTTATCCTTAAGAAACAATGACTGAGTCATTTTCTTTTTTATTCGAAGTGATTCTAGGGCAAACATGATTTTTTGTAGTTCCATATTGACTCCTTATGTTATGATTATATCGTAAGTTTAAAAAATTCATATATATGAGGTGTAGGATGCATATAGTAGAGATGAAGATTCAAGATTACGGTGTGTTAACAATTGAAATTGATGATAGTGTTGCACCAAAAACAGCTGCAAACTTTTTAAAGTTAGTAGATGAACAATTTTATGATGGACTCTCTTTTCATAGAATCATCAAAGGATTTATGATTCAAGGTGGATGTCCTCAAGGAACAGGAACAGGTGGTCCTGGTTATCATATTGAAGGTGAGTTTTCTTCAAATGGGTTCAATAATCCATTAAAACATGAAAAAGGTGTTATATCGATGGCACGTGCGATGGATCCAAATAGCGCCGGGTCTCAATTTTTTATTATGCATGAGGCTTCCCCACATTTAGATGGTCAGTATGCAGCCTTTGGAAAAGTCATTGAAGGGCTAGACATCGTAGATAAAATAGCCAATGTTAAAACAGGTTTTCAAGATAGACCCGTTGAAAAAATCGTCATCGAATCCATCGTTAGAAAATAAATGAAACTTTATTAAAACAAATCATCAATACGATTTTATAAATCATGATGGTGGTTTGTTTTTTTGTATATGTTATAATAAATATAATATTTTGAATATCAAAGGACAAAACATGGAACAAACAAGAAATTTCAATATTCCAAATGTGTTAAGTTCACTTAGGGTCATATTACTTCCATTATTATATGTGTTTGCGTTTTTAAGTATGAGATTAGAGTTTTTAATAGGGTATATCATCATTGGATCCACCGATGCTTTAGATGGTTTTTTAGCAAGAGCACTTAACCAAGTCACCAAACTTGGAAAAGTACTTGATACAGTTGCAGACATTTTGTTTTATTTTTCGACACTCTTTTTCATCTACTTCTTTTATCCAGAAATTGTTGCACCAAATACATGGTTACTCACAATTTTTATGGTCTTTTATTTAGGTGCATTCATCATATCATTTATAAAGTTTGGAAGACCCATTCAAATCCATACCAATTTACTGAGACTTAATGCAACGTTTGTGTATTTTTTGATGATCCTATCTTATTTTATGGATACAACTTATGTTGTGACATTCATCTTATGTTCGTTTATCTTAGGATATATTGAAGAGATTGCTATTTTTCTTAAATTTGGTGCAGTGGACGTCGATACAAGATCCATCTTTAAATTGATTAAAAGTAAATAAAGCTTTCTGAAAAGAAAGCTTTTTTATTGTATAATAACAGTTAAAGGGGATTATTTATGGCCATTTGTCAATCATGCGGTACCGAAAACCACGAAACGTTAGAGAACTGTATATATTGTGGTGCGGATTTAAAAAAGAAGCATGCTTCATTTGAAACATTCCAACAAAGATCATCTAATAAGCAACTGAGTGATAAAAACTATTTTGTTTTATTGTTGCTTTTTATCTTTTTACCAACCGCTCATTACGTGTATGTTAATAAAATAGGACTCGCATTTTTATTTTTTATGACCGGTGGTGGGTTTGGTATATGGTGGTTAATTGATTTGTTACGTATTATCTTCGGGTATTTTACCGATGATAATCAGCAACCAATCAGGTTTTAGCGATGTATGAAAAACTTTTTATAACACCTTTTGCAAAAATCTTAACGTTGTATGAAAACAAAGTAAAAAGAAAAGGTGTTGAAGTAACCTCTGTTTATGACATTATCCAATGGATGACAGGGTATGATCAAAAAGACATTGTATCAACAGAAAAAAATGTGAAAGCATTTTTTGAAGATGCACCACATATGAATCCTTTAAAGCATTCTGTATATGGTGTTATTTGTGGAATAAGAGTTGAAAACTTAGAACCATCTTTAATCAAAGACATTCGTATTTTAGATAAACTCATCGACGATCTTTCAAAAGGAAAAACGATTCATCAAATTTTTAGAAAGTATGGTATAGATGATGGCCTATGAACAATTAGAATATCAAGTCACAAAAAAAGAAGAACATATAGAAACAAGAGTCTATGCACCATTTGTGATGATGAAGACAAAGAACCGTTCTTATGGAGCGTTTCAAACCCTTTTTTCCTATATTTCTGGATACAATGAAAAAAAAGAAAAAATTAGTATGACGGTTCCGGTATTATCAGATGTTGACGAACAAGACTATTTAGCTTTTACCATGCCGAAAGAAAATGTCACAAAAGGATATCCTAAAGCACTCGATCCAAGCATTGAAATTATTGAAGTTCCCCAAAAAATATATCTTGCGATACGGTTTATAGGATCTCAACAAAAGGCGAAAAAACATGTAGAAGTATTAATGAATTATGCTCAATCACATGGAATTGAGGTAAAGTCTGAACCGGTATTACTAAGATATCAAGGACCGATGGTTCCACCCATCTTAAGAAAACATGATGTTATGTTAGAAGTTAACATTTAATTGTTTGTAGTTCAAAACACCTCTAATATGATATAATTTAGATACAATCAAAACAAAAAAAGGAGTCCTTTTATGGAAAAAAGAACTGCACTTATCGTATGTGGAAACTCTGGTGTTGATTACATGACATTAGACTATCCAGTTACTGTTTTTAGATCCATTTTAAACTTAGATGGAAAGGAATACGAAGATTTCGTTGATATCAAAGCAGAAGCTTTTTACGATAAAATCGTTGCTGAACCTGACATTGATGTTTCAACATCACAAACAGCAACAGGTAAAATGGCTGAAAGTTACC
>CAZYNC010000065.1:0-3228 GCA_964648785.1 uncultured Acholeplasmataceae bacterium | reverse complement strand
TAGTAAGTACAGCTTATGATCAATATGGAAACCTTGACTTAGAAGTTACAAATGGTACTGCTACATTCTTTATTCGTTGGGATTCAAGAACTGGAGATCCAGAAGGACTTCCAACTGAATTAGTTGCTGGTGATGTTATTAACGTTGTTGCTGGTGCATACTGGAGTAACAGCTTAAGATTAAGAATTGCCAGCGCTGATGCTGTAGAGAAAGTTGTTGTTGCAGAAGGAACTTCTGTTACTGCAACATACACAGGATCTTCTACAACAAACATGACTGATGGTAATAACGCTGTTTCAATTGGTTTAGATGAAACGCTATTCACCGTTACAAGTACACAAAGAGATCCAAGCCCTCTTCATATAGGATTAAATTCAGCAGGTCAAATTAGATTATATGGTGCATCTACAACCAACGGTAACGTTTTAACAATTTCAGTATCTTCAGGATATGTTATCACAGGTGTAGAAATAGTATTTGGTGCTTCAGGATCAGCAGCAACCGGATCAATTCAATTTGATTCAGAAGATGCAACAGCATTGTCAAGTGTGTTAAACACTACATTAACATTTGGTTCACTTAATGCGACATCATTTGCTGTAAAAAACACATCTACATCAACAGCACAAATTTACATTTTATCGATTGTTATCACATACGATACAGTAGCATAAAATAAAAATCATTTGATAAAAAGGATAGAGAAATCTATCCTTTTTTATTTGTAAAAAACACTAAAAAAACGTATAATAGACATACACAAAAACCTAGGAATATACATGGGAAAAATCGTTGGAATAACTTCATATATTATTTTCGTTGCATTGGTTACGTTTATTGTTTCAGGGTATGCAAGAGCGAATCAAACATTTACTTTTTTAGAGGAGCAAAAAGAGAACATATATGACAATCCCAATGACTTGGTCATCGCAACACTGATTGCGAATACACAAGGTCAGTATGACATATACGTCAAAGACAGCCCTGTGATTGTGTTGAACAAAGAAGAAGCGCAATTTGGTGCAAACATTTATTTCATACCCGTATTGTTATATCAAGATGCAAACAACTTTCAATATGAGATGATCGTGTTAATGACAGATTACGAAAATACAGACCCCAATGCATTTGTAAGCGAAGAAGCATTACAAATCAACATTAAACTAACATTTGAATCGAATCCTATAGGTTTAAGTCAAACTGTGTTTGATGAATCATTCATTCAACTTTATGATGATTCCATGCATATGTACGCTCTAGATCAACGCTATTTTATTCATCCAGAAGAAGATGTTCGTATTCAAAGCATGTTAATCAGTTATCCAACCAATTTGACCGATATCAGCATTGCAAACTTTATTCATTCGGAAGTTTACGACGATAAAAACCTTCAAATTCCAACTGATATTGATAATGACCTTATTGTATTAAATCAAGATAATCTGCAATTAGAGGAAGTTGACCAACGAACATCTTGGTATAAGAATGAAGATCTCCTTGATCAATTTAAAGCATTGAATTATATGGGGTATGTGTATGTGGGAATAGAACTTCTTATTTTTATCCCCATTACCTATTTGATATTTTTTAGAAATAATATGAAACGCTTAAAAAAGAAAAAAGAGGAGCTATCATGAAAAAAGTCTTATTCTTGTTCATAACCGTAATAAGTCTACTCACCTTAATATCATGTCAAACAGAAACACCTAACGTTGTCATTTCAAAAGTGTTTGATGCAACGTCAACAAACAATAATGTTATTGAACTATACAATCCATCTGACGAAGACATTGATTTAACGAAAGCAGAAATAAGAATTTATAACAATGGATCAACAACAGAAGGTGGAGATCACGCTATCAAACTTCAAGGTACTTTAGCACCAGGAGCTTATTACGTGTTAACCGGAAATAATCCTTCCAATAACACTGTTGTCAGTCAAGCAGATCAACAACACGAAGCAAGTCTACCATTTAACGGTAATGATGTCATCGAGCTTTATTATCATAATCAAAAAGTTGATCAATTTGGTCTTCTCGGGTTTGACATCAATTTTGCAGTGGACCTTACCATGATACGACTTGGCGAAAAAGAATCTTATCAACCATCCATAGAATATGACCCATTTAATTTTATTGCGTACATACCAGACCTTTTTGACTATATCAAAAATGATGATCACGAGATTAAGACACTTGAACAACTCTATCAAGGACCACAACTAGAACAACGCTATTTAGACATGCCCTATGTAGATCCTAATAATGCAGAGTTAGGTTATGGAGGTGCTGTTGTTGTTAATAACACTGGCGTCGCAGATGGCGATACAGCCTACTTTCAAGCAATGAATGGATACCCAGGAGGATCTTTAAGATATTTCTATTTAAATACTCCAGAAGTTGATGGTGGTAATGTGTCTGCTGAACCTTGGGGATACGTTGCAAGCAAATACAATAAAGAGTACTTATTACATAACCCCACCTCAAAAACTATCCACGTACAATCTATTCCAGGTAATAGTCTCCAAGAAGGATATGGGAGAAACCTTGGTCTTGTTTGGGTCAATGGTGCGCTATCACAGTTTTGGATCGTTGCTGAAGGACTTTCTGAAGACGTCGGGTCTCAATATCAAGCATATGATTATTTACTGACGTATAAACATGTACCGTACTTAACATTTTTAAGATTTGCACAACAAAGAGCTGAAGAAAACGGATGGGCAACAAAAGGCTTTCCATCAAATCCTGATGGTGAAAAATCACCAGATTGGAATTATGATACAAGAAGAAACACAACCCAAAATCCAGTTTGGACACCACATCTAAAACTTCCTTGGGAATAAAAGCGAGGCGACTCGCTTTTTATTATGAAATATGATATTCTATTATAATCTCTAAAAGGAGTAAAAATGAAAGACCTTATATTAGAAAAAATAAAACAATATCAAACCATTATTATCCACAGACATAAACGACCTGATTTAGATGCGATAGGAAGTCAAGTAGGGTTAAAGTTATTACTACAAAGCAATTTTCCAACAAAAAACATTTATGCTGTAGGCGACTTAAACACTATGAGTTATCAGGCGAAGATGGATGATATCTCAGATACTACGTATCAACATGCACTTGTAATTATTACGGATGTTTCAGTGTCGCATATGGTGAGTGATGTAAGATATTCTTTAGCTCAAGATATCATGATCATAGACCATCATGAAAATGACAC
>CAZYNC010000064.1:0-3250 GCA_964648785.1 uncultured Acholeplasmataceae bacterium | reverse complement strand
GATGTACGACAACTACTGATTGATGTGACAACTAAAAAAATGTCACGTTATGAACGTGGTTTTAAAATGGGTATTGTTGCCCATTTTTTAGCTGATTATATGTGTAGTTATCATTCCAACCCATATTATAATCGTAAAAACATCGCAACACACATTCGATACGAACAAAAATTACATAAAGAAACAAAAGATGTATCGATTTTCGATGAGTCTTTATTTAAGTCAACCGACATTGATACTTTTCTTGTAGAGATTGCAGATTTTATATTAACACACATGCAAACTGTAGAAATTTCTAAAAGAGATGATTTAAAACGCGCCATGAGCCTTGTTCATCACATGGTAAAGCTTGTATTAAATCACGTGATGCCACAAAAAGAACTCATCAATACAGATCATCAAGAAACAAGAATTGCCATTTTTACCGATACATATTACCCTCAAATTAACGGTGTTTCAAACACCATTTATCATTATATGAAATATCTTGATCAACAACACATACCGTATGTATTAATATGTCCAAATTATAAAAATCTCATGAAAGATAAAGAAGACGGCTATCATATCATTCGAGTTAAGGCGATTAGTTTCCCTTTCTATAAAGAATCAAAAGTTGCATTTCCTAATAAAAAGAAATTAAATCAACTTTTACATGATTTTAATCCAACAAATATACATTCAATGACAGAGTTCTCAATTGGACGTTTTGGATTAGCATACGGTAAAAAACATCATATTCCTGTCGTCACCAATTATTCTACCCATTTTGTGTCTTATTTAGATTATTTAAAATTAGGTTTTTTAAAAAAGCCACTTCAAAAATACGTGACATGGTTTCATAATCAATCAAGTATTACAACGTGTCCATCTCATGAAACAAAACACCACTTAGAAAATATTGGTGTGTCTAAGACAACCATTTTTGGACGTGGTATTTACACCGATCAATTTTCCCCTTCTTATCGTTCTGAAGCATTTAGACAACAATTTCAAGATCAACCGTTTATCTATTTATACGTAGGTAGAGTCAGTGGTGAAAAAGAACTCCATCTTGGATTAGAAGCGTTTAAAAGAATGAAAACCATTTATCACAATATTGAGTTTTTAGTGGTTGGTGACGGTCCTAAAAAACAAACCTATGAAAAAATGTATCCAGAAGCACGATATTTAGGGTACAAAACAGGGGAAACACTTGCGATGATTTACGCTTCTTCGGATGTATTTGTGTTTCCTTCACCAACAGAAACATTAGGTAATGTTGTATTAGAAGCGATGGCTTCAGGACTTCCTGTCATCGTAGCAAATCAAGGTGGCGTATTAGAAAACGTCAAACACTTATCAAATGGTATGATTGCTGAGTCTCAAGATGTGGATGCATATTATCATCACATGAAAACATATTACGATGATCAACATCATTATAAACAAACCAAACAACACGCACTTGAACACGTCAAAAAGAAATCATGGCACGATATATTTAATACACAACTATCTTTACACAAACAATTACATACTAAAAAGGATAACGTATGAAAGAACTTATTATTTTTGATTTTGATGGAACACTCGCAAATACGGAAGAAGCTTCTTATCAAGTTTATGAACAAATGACTGAAATATACGGTGTGCCTCAAATGAGTCGTGATGAACTCAAAGCGTTTAAGAAAAAGCCATTAAAACAAAGAATTAAAGAGACCGGAATTCCATATTACTTACTTCCAAAAATAGTTTCTGAGTCTCAAAGTAAGCTCACAAAATTCATGAAAGATGCCTTTCCTTTTGAAGGGATCTCTTATTTACTTGAAAAACTTTCTAAACGTTTTCAACTTATTGTTGTGTCATCGAATCATAAAAAAATCATAAAGAAGTTTTTAAAAGACCACAACATCGACGTGTTTGAGAAAGTGTATGGTGGAGCTGCATTATTCGGGAAAGCAAACAACATCAAAAAAGCCATTAAAAAAGCAAAATCTAAAGTCAAAAAAGCCATTTATATCGGTGATGAAACAAGAGATTATCACGCGTGTCAAGAATTAAAATTGGATATGATTGCCGTTAGTTGGGGATATGAAGATATCGAAGTACTATTAGAAGAAAATATCCCAATGATTGCGAAAACACCTGAAGATGTTTTATCCATGATTGAGACACTACATGCATCATAAAAAACACATTACCATTGTCGGTGCAGGGTATGTTGGGTTATCTCTTGCAGCATTATTATGTCAAAAACATGATGTCATCATACTCGATGTATCCACTTTTAAAGTAGATGCAATCAACAAAAGACAATCACCGATTAAAGATGAGCGTATCTCGCAAGTTTTATTACAAAATAATATTTCATTACACGCAACACAAGACAAAGAAAAAGCATATCAACACGGTGAAATTATCTTTATATGTGTCCCAACGAATTATGACCCAGAAAAAAATTATTTTGATACAACCTATGTAGATGACGTGCTTCAAGATGGGATGCAACTCAGTCCAAACGCAACATTTGTTATAAAATCAACGATTCCTGTAGGCTATACAGAAATGATTCAACACCTATATCACACTGATAACATCTTTTTCTCTCCTGAATTTTTAAGGGAAGATCACGCTCTATACGATAATTTATATCCTTCTAGAATTATTATTGGAGCAACACATTCACGTGCAATTGAAGTGGGAAATCTACTCAAAGAAAGTGCGTTAAAAGTTGATGTAAAAGTATTATATACCTCAAGTACAAATGCAGAATCAATAAAACTGTTTTCTAATACGTATTTAGCAATGCGCATATCTTTTTTTAATGAACTCGATACATTTGCTGAAATTAGAGGTCTTGACACAAAAGATATTATCGAAGGCGTGAGTTTAGATCCAAGAATCGGTCGATACTATAACAATCCATCATTTGGGTATGGTGGCTATTGTTTACCAAAAGATACAAAACAATTACTGTCTAATTATGAATGGGTACCACAAAACTTAATTGAAGCGATCGTCATTTCAAATGAAACAAGAAAAGATCATATCGTTGACATGATTATGAGAAAAGAAGTCGATACGATTGGTATTTATCGGTTGACGATGAAAAAAGATTCTGATAACATGCGTGACTCTTCTATCTTTGGGGTCATTCAAAGATTAAAAGATAAAGGCAAGCGCGTCATTATTTATGAACCGCTTATTCAAGAATCAACCTTAGAAGGCATGATGATTCTCCATCACTTAGAAGAGTTTAAACGGCTTT
>CAZYNC010000063.1:1640-3256 GCA_964648785.1 uncultured Acholeplasmataceae bacterium | reverse complement strand
CATGAGCATGAAGATGTACACTACTGGACAAACCCAGATACAATGCGTCATATGGTCCATGTCATTTTAGATCACATCATCGAAATCAAACCAGAATTAGAGACAGTTTTCACATCAAGAGCTGAATCATATTTAGATCAACTAACTGCTTATGATCAATCCCTTTTATCCTTTTTAAGACTATATGAAGATGTTGATTTAGAACTCTATATAGCGGGTCATAATGCAATGGCTGAATTTGGTGAACATTATGGAATTGAGATTATTTCTTTATTTCCAGATTTTATTCCTGATGCTGAATTATCCTCTTTAGAGTTAACAACGTTTACTCAAGAATTAATTGAAAAAGGTATCCAAGCATTTTTCATAGAACCTGTATTTGATGTTGAACCTTTAGCAGCCAATACAATTGTTAATGAGTTTTCATCAAGAAATCTTACGATTAGTTTTTATGAATTACACCAATTTCATAATATTAGTGCAACTGATTTTGAAAATCAACTAACACTTTTTGATTTGTTTGAAAACAATATCGAAAACATCAAAACAGTGGTAGAATTAAACTATGGTACACGTTAAAGATGTAAATATGTTTTTTGGACAATATCATGCATTACAAAATATCACCTTTGATTTGAATAAGGGTGATTTTTTGCATGTTGTTGGTCCTAATGGAAGTGGAAAATCAACACTCATGAAGCTTCTTGTTGGTTTAATGCAACCTTATTCAGGAGACATCAATATGGCATCTTCAAATATTGGATATTTGCCACAAACTTTCCAAGTATCTGACCACGTTCCGATGAGTGTGTATGAAGTATTAAAAAATATCTCAAAAGATGAAAATGATATCGATGGATGGCTACAATTAATGGAAATGTCTGAATATAAATACACATCGATGAAACATTTATCAGGGGGACAAAAACAACGTATCTTCCTAATTCGTGCTTTATTAAAACATCCTGATGTATTAATATTAGATGAGCCAACAAGTGCACTTGATCCTCAATTTAGAGAATCTTTTCTACATTTGTTACATCACTTACAAGCTCAACATCACATGACTATCATTCACGTCACACATGATTTAACTGATGTTGTCAAAACAAAGTGTAAAGTATTATATGTTGATCAAGGTGTTCGTTTTTTTGGGCACTATCAAGATTATCAAGAATTCTCACATGAAGGACATCACCATGGCTGATTTTATTCGATTCGAGTTTTTACAACAAGCGCTTCTTATTGGTGTTATTTTATCCATGTCTGCTGCTTTATTGAGTCCCTTTTTAGTGTTAAATCAACAAGGCATGATCGCTCACGGGTTATCACACGTGAGTTTTACCGGTTTTGTATTAGGGTTATTATTATTTGATCAACCTTTATGGATTGCAATCCCGTTTGTGGTCTTATCCTCAATTTTGATTCAATATTTAACGACTACCATCAAGCTACAAGGCGATGTATCAATTGGCATCGTAACATCAGTTGCTTTTGCATTAGGTCTTATTTTAGTCAAAACAAGTTCAAGTTTTAATGTTTCTATTGAATCTTTACTCGTTGGCAATATCTTTACATTAAGGTCTGGTGATGTATTATTAAGTACGATCATTCTT
>CAZYNC010000063.1:0-1540 GCA_964648785.1 uncultured Acholeplasmataceae bacterium | reverse complement strand
TGTGAAGAGATGATTCCTGTAGGATGTCATATTGAAGGTAAAGAAAAAGCCATCGGCGAACCGTATGGCTTTCATGTGACACATCACGATATGATTTTATATGGATATTGCAGTCACTGTCAACAACATTAACCAAATCGTCTAGGATCTTCTGATAATGCATCAAGCGCTACAACATCTTCTTTATCTAAAGTGAAATCTAAGTCTGCATTTTCAATCATGCGGGCTTTTTTTGTTGTTTTTGGTAGTGGTAATGTATCATGTTCTAACGTATAACGAATTAAAATTTGAGCAGGTGTTTTTTGATACTTCGTCGCGAGTGATACCACAAGTGGTGTATGAAGTGCATGACCAATCGCAAGTGGTGAATATGCTTCTACTAAAATATTGTGTTCTTGACAAAACGCAATCGTTTCTTTTTGTTTTTGATAATGTCCCGCAAAAAATGCAATTTGATTCACATGTGGTATAAAACCGGTTCTATGAATCAAGTCTTTCAAATCATCCACATTGAAATTAGACACACCTATCGCACGTATTTTTTTTGCATGATAAAGCTCAATCATTTTGTTCCATGCTTCGGCATTACCTTCTTTGCAATCTTGACCAATATTGGACCATGGCCATGGCGCATGAATTAAATATAAATCCAAATAATCTAACTGCAATCTTTTTAATGTTTCATGAAAATATTGATCTGTTTCTCCGTAATTTTTAATGTGTGACGGCAGTTTAGACGTGACAAATAACTGCTCTCTTTGTATACCTGAATCTTTGATGGCTTGTCCGACGCTTATTTCATTTTCATAAACATAAGCCGTATCAATATGCATATATCCCACATCTAAAGCATCTTTTACAGCTTGATAAGCGACATCCCCATTTGGAACTTGCCACGTTCCAAACCCTACTTTTGGTATATGAATACCATTACTTAATACAAATGTATCTTTTAGCATATTGTTTCTCCTTTTTTATTTCATCATTTTATAGATCATGATACTGGTAGCACCAGCGATGCATACTAATATAATCCCAACATAAAGGTTTAAGTACGCAAATGGTGTGGTCATGAGTATTGTTCTTGAAATGTATAACCCTACATAGACATACACACTATACTCTAAAATCGTTTTTTCTTTTACTGTCATAAGTTTAGGTTGATGAGAAGCTTTTTGATATGTTTTATACATGATGATTGAGCTAATAAATGCGATGAAAAAAATGAAAGCTTGGACGAGTCCTTGCATATCAATAGAAACAACGATGATTAATATTGAATAAAACCCTAATAATGTGAGCATCAAGTGTGCATAAAATCTTAATAATAAATATTTATATGGAATATTCATAAGGACTCCTTACTATGTTATAATATGGTTGAGGTAATAATCATGAGAAAAGCAATGTATCCCGGAACTTTTGACCCTATTACAAAAGGTCATGTTGATGTCATTGAGCGTGCTGCAAATTTAGTTGATACACTGTATGTCGTGGTTGCAGATAATATGCATAAAAAGCGATCTTTTAGTGTAGAAAC
>CAZYNC010000062.1:0-3267 GCA_964648785.1 uncultured Acholeplasmataceae bacterium | reverse complement strand
GGAAATGGGATGCTAATAGAGATAGTTTTTCATTCACTTCTTTGGATAAATTAGATCCACCTGACATTGCATTAATATAAATAGGTGTTGGAAATGTTTGATCAAATATATTGACCGATATATCAACATCATCAACATCAACAGATCCGACTGAATTCGAAAGAAGTCTCACTAAATCGAAATCATTATGAGGATGATGTTGTTTTAATGCTGAATGTATGTGATCATCTTTTCTATTCGACATGAATAACTCCTTTAATATAATTATTGATTATTGGATAAGACGTTGGTATTTCTTTAATAACGTGGTGTATCTTATCTCGTGTCGTTGCGATCATCATATTATCGCCTCCACCTGCTCCAGAAAATTTAAATCCAATGTCAGGCGTGTTGATATGTGAAATAATATCTTGCATGTTATGCGTATAGAGTGGCTTTTTAACTTTAAGTTTTAATAAGGCCGCGTGATGTTCTTTTAAAAGTGGGTATAATTGGTCATATTGTGTTGATTGAATCACTTCATATATACGTAACGTAATTCGATTAATGTCTTCCAATAATTCTATATTATCTTTAGATGAAAACACTGTTGAGACAAGTTTATAAGATGATGCTGTTTGGTTCGTATGAACAATAAGAATTGGTAAATCTTGAAGTTCAATCGGTTGAATGATGAGGTTATCCCATTCTTTATGAACATCTTGATAAAGTGGTTGGCTTATTTTTTTAGAGTTAAATTTCTTGTATAGTAATGGTTTTTGAAAAGCACTCATGGCTAGATCACCAAAAGAACTTTTTTCCATTAAGTCACGCTGTGTGACAACCCCTAATTTATATAGTTCAAGTGGACTGAAATAGATATGATGAAATTGTAAGACAGCATCAATTAATGCTATTGTTAAAGCGCCTGATGAACCTAATCCCCATTTTTTTTCATCTTTATGCAATTCAGAAGTAATTTGAATGTGATGTGGTTTTAATGGAACTCGTGCATATTTTAAATAGCGATAAATACTCTGAAGTGTATGCTTCCATAATGCATAAGGATAATCGATTTTATAATCTCGGACCTGAAAAATGATGTTTTCTTTAAATTGATCACTATTAATAGAAAAGTGGTCTTGTTCATGAATACTGACTTCAAGCGTCCATTCTGAAGGTAATATAATAGCGTGATATCCCTTTACAACAGCATATTCACCAGATAAATATAATTTCCCTGGTTTTTTGACTACAACACTATTCATTGATAATCACCGCACCTTTTGTATCAATGCCTGACCATAAAATATCAATGTGTTCTTCTTTTAAATAGTGCTCAATTAAAGACTGGTATTTCCTTCTCGTAAGGACTTTTACATTAGGACCTGCATCCATTGTTACATACGCTTTGATGTGATGTTTTTCTCTTAAGTTTTGTATGAAAGCAATGACTTTTTTTGATTGTGGTGATAAGTACTGAATACTTGGAACAGTTGTTTCACAAATATGATGCATATAAAGTGCATTTTTTTCTGTGATAGCGCCAATTGTATCAAAGTTATGATCTTCTAAACCTTGTAAAAATGCATCAAAATCAATAAACGATTGTGTCACCCAGTTTGAATATTCAGGTGAAGTCTCAACACTTAGTTTCATTGCTTCAGTGGATCCAATACTTTTTTCTTGATCATTGATGATAATCACACCTAAGATGACATCATCAAATGGGAAATAAATAGGTTTTATATGTCCTTCTGGATACCACGCAACTGCCTCAGGTAATAAACTTCTGATGGCAGAACCAGAACCTTTTCTGGTGATGGATGCAAGTTTATCTAAGGGGAAATTGAACCCAAAAAAATGATTTGCTGCAACAGCAAGTGCAGCAAAACCACTTGCAGAGGATGCGAGTCCTGCTGCAGTAGGTCCCGTGTTTTGTGTCTCAATCATAATTCCTTTAAGATTAATGCTTTGATCGAATAATTTGAGAAAACGGATCACTTTCGTTTTTATTTTCTCGTCATTCTTACCATTAATTGTGAATAGAAAATCCTCTTGATCATGAGTTTTAATTGTTGTTCTTGTTTCAAAAATATCCAATGATAACGATAAAGAAGGTTGAAATGGTAGAATCTCAACATCATCTTTTTTTCCCCAGTATTTAATAAGTGCGATATTAATTGGTGCACGAGATGTTACTGACTTCATGTTATATCCTTTTTAAATCTATGATAAATTGCTGATGATAACCTTGTTTTTTATAGTGTTCTTGTAATTGATGCATTGGGGATTGATTCTTAAAAAGTGCAATCATACATCCACCTAAACCTCCACCAGATAGTTTTGCACCAACTGCTCCAAATGATAAAGCATCATGCACCATAGCATCTAGTCTAGGCGTTGAAACGCCTATTTGTTTTAAATAATCATGATATGTGTTGAGTTCATGTCCTAATGCGTCTATATGTTTGTGTTGAATCGCTTGTATCGCTTTTAGAATCGATCCTTCCATATCATCTAAGACATGGTCATTGTGATCAAAATATTTTGAGACACGCGTGACTGCTTCTTTCGTTGATCCATGTTCATTACTAAACGTAATGAGAAGATAGCCATCCATTTGAAATGTTAACGGTGTTACATCTATATTTCTTTGAAAAATAAGGGCATGATTTGAAAGTACACCATACATGTCAATGCCACTTGGATTACCATGTGCAATTGTTTCAGAACGTTGAATCCATTCAATTAATGTTTGTTCACTAAGTGTTTCTTGATGATATTGAAAAAAGGCTTGAACAATTGCACCAGCGATTGCAGCAGATGCTCCCATACCGGCAGCAACTGGAATATGATTATGAATGTTGATTTTTATAGGATTTACATTGAATGTGGTGACTAATGTATCAATTAAATTCTTAATAGATTCAAAGGATGTTGGTGCATCTTTTAATAATCCCTTATAAAAGTCACTTTCGATGTAATATTGATCGTGTGGTGCTAATTGAACTTGAACATTAGCATCAAAAACTGGACAAACAATCGCTTTCTTATGATAAACAACTGCGTGTTCACCAATCAAAATAATTTTAGCATGCATAAGATTTTATCCTCGATTTATTATAACATGATGCCATCATAATCGTATGTTCACATATTTAACCATGAGACAAAGGATGATGATAAAGAAGAAAAGATTTGTTATAATGTTGTGAGGAGTCAAATATGATTAACCAAATAGAACAGGCTTTAAAACAATATATAGAATCGTTACCAAAATCAAGA
>CAZYNC010000061.1:0-3443 GCA_964648785.1 uncultured Acholeplasmataceae bacterium | reverse complement strand
GAGAAACCATTTTACGCGTTGAAGGCTTAAAACAGTACTTTAAATCAGGATTTGGAAAAAATAAAATCGTTGTAAAAGCAGTTGATGATGTTTCTTTTGAAATAAAAAGAGGCGAAGTTTTTTCACTTGTCGGTGAATCTGGTTGTGGTAAAACAACAACAGGACGTACCATTATTAAACTGTACAAGTCAAGTGGAGGTGAAGTATTCTTCCATGACACACGTATATTAAGTGATATAAAAGCTGCAAAAGACGCATTTAAACAAAAGAAATTAGCATTAAAACAAGATCTTGAACTTGGAAACATCACCCAAGAACAATTTGATGCAGATCTACTAGAAGCTAAAAAAGTATTAAAAGAAGCAAAAAGAGATCAAAACTTTGAAAAAGTTATTGATGAAGAAGGCAAAAAAGCGATCAAAGATCTTGAAAGCTTTCAAGAATATCAAGATATTGTTGCGAAATATGCAGCAAGAATTGATCAACAACAAGAAGCAGTCAAAAATTTAGAAACTAAACTTGCCTGTATTGATACAACCTCTGATGATGCCAAAGTTCAAACAAAAGAAGTCAAAAAAGAACTTGCGCAAGCGAAAAAAGAACTGACATTAAGTCGTTTAAGAAAAAGACAAGACATTAGTAATTTAAAATATCAACTCATTCATAAAAACAAATTATTAATGCGAAAAATGCAAATGATCTTCCAAGATCCGATTGCATCATTAAATCCACGTATGACCGTGAAAGAAATTATTGCCGAAGGATTACGTATTAACGGATTTAAAAATGAAGAAGTCATTGATCAACGCGTAAAAGAAGCGCTTGAAACAGTTGGACTTGTTGCAGAACACGCAAGCCGTTACCCTCATGAATTTAGTGGTGGACAACGTCAACGTATTGGGATTGCACGTTCACTTGTTGTAGAACCTTCTTTTATTATTGCTGATGAACCGATTTCAGCACTCGATGTATCGATACGTGCGCACATTATTAACTTACTGAATGAACTTAGAGAAGAAAAAGGGATTACGATTTTATTTATCGCGCATGACTTATCGGTTGTGAAGTATTTCTCTGATCGTTTAGCGGTCATGTATTTTGGTAAAATTGTCGAAATTGGGGATAAAGAAAAAATCTTTAGTCATCCAATGCACCCATATACACTATCACTACTTGATTCAATTCCTTTACCAGATCCTCTTTATGAACAACGTCGTCAAGCTTCAAAACGTTATAACCCACAAGCAGCACACGACTATTCTAAAGAATTACCAACATTAAGAGAGATTGAACCCGATCATTTTGTCTTATGTAATACAGAAGAATATGATCGCTATATGACATTACTTAAAAAATGAAAGTTATAAGATTACTCATTATATTTGCTTTAGAAGCGTTACTTGCACTAAGCATCATGGTTTTAAGAGGAATACCATTTAACATCCTTCAATTATCCGATCATTTCTTTGTTGTTGGGATTATTATTGGGATGCCATCTGTTGTTGCCATTACTCAAGCGTTTCGTTTATTTTACGGATTTCGTTACGCATTTCGTGTATTAATCACGCCATCATACCGTAAATTATATCCATCGTTTAAAGATTTTGAAGAAATGAAAACAGGTGGAGAAAAAAATCATACATTTTTTGGTGAAGTGCTCGTTGCAAGTCTTCTCATGGTGATCATTGCAGGAATATTATCGCAGGTTGTCATGAATGGACGCTAAAAAAACACATCATAAGCAATTTCTTATCACATACATATCATATATTTTACTTATTATAGCTACATTGACTGTAGCTATTTTGTCATATATATATATTCAGTCTCAGTGGACTTATCTTATCATCTTTTCACTTTTATTTTTACTCGTTGTCTTAAGTTATCGATTTAAAAAAAGATTGTATCTCATCATCCATCAATCTTATTTAGCGAGTATAAGAGCGGATGTGATAGATCCTTTAGAATTGTCCTCTTCAGTTGACATGATTTATATTCAAAAACGATTACTAAAAGAAGGATTTAAACTGCATTATACTGATCAACATTACGTTGTCTTAACGAAAATAGAAAAAGATGATCACATTAGAAAAGTGTTTCAACATCATATTTTATACGTTTCTGTTTTACTGTTTCATGAACAATCCAGTTTCTATCAAGAAAAAGTCGATCAACTCATTAATCAAATTCAATTTGATTCTCAGACGCAAGATAAAAAACGTATTGACCGATTACTTATTACCCAATATAAGCCTATCAAAACGTTTAACGAGAAAGCCAAAGATGCGATTAATGAAATTATCTTTATTAAAACTGATCGTCATATCGTATCAACGATTAATGTCGGCATCGTAGAAAATCCAAAACTGGCACTAATGTTGATGTCAAAAACCTATCAACCGTCGTCTTATTATGATCTTCACCGAAAACTCATTTTAACATCACTACAATAAAAAAAGACCATTAGGTCTTTTTTTAATCTAATCGTTTAAGTCTTATATGAAGAAGCCACAATAACAATACTGAAACCCCTGAAACCCCGACAGAATAAATACGGTAGGTCATATAACCAGTAAGTATATGATACAATCCTAAGCCAAGAATCAGTATTGTCATTGGAAATAATGATTTAAATAAATAGTGATGAAGGTGCGTCATGTGAGAAGGTTTCACTGTTTTATTTTTTGTTTGATACCACATCATACTCACACTAAAGCCAACAAAACTCATCATAAATAACACGATACTAATAAACATTTCTATCGATTCGACAAACGTGTAATTTAACGTTAATAAATTAATCGATAAAAAGCTTGCAATCATGAGTACAAACCAAAACAATGGAATGAACATACTATATAAAAAGTCATCGTAGCGTTTTGTTTCTTCTTCAACAAATACAAATGAAGATCCATTGGCAGTATAATAAAACCGCATCGTCCATAACGACATAAATAATATAATCAGAGGAGAATTGACACTTTGAAGTAAACTCACCACATACGATAACGTCGTATAGTTAAGATTAGAAAAGTTTAAGATGAGCGCAGGATTTCCCCTTAATATTTTATCTCTAATGATGATTAACGTTTCATCAATGAGTAAATACGATTGTAAATACACACTAATAAAATAGACAATATGTAACATCAGAAATACAACAAGCCATCGTTTATAAATAGATACTACAAATGACATTGTTTTATGTCGTTGAAACCTCAAGATATAGCCATAACTCACCAATACAAACAAGAGGTGGATCCATAATAGTATGTCAGATAAAAAAATACCTTCAGGTCTCTCTACCATGATGGTGACATAAATAAGATTAAAAAAGAAAAGTAAAAAATAAAGTATTAAAGAATATTTTAATAATAGTAATTTAGTCTTAGAAGCATCAATCATAAAATCCTCATGTGATGTAATGTATTTTCATGATACCA
>CAZYNC010000060.1:0-3663 GCA_964648785.1 uncultured Acholeplasmataceae bacterium | reverse complement strand
CAACTGGCGCTTCTTGATGATTGACTTTAAGTTGTGGCCAAAAGAAAGCATGATTAAAATGTCCACCACCATTATTTCTTACAGCTGTACGAATGGATTCTGGAACTGAATCTAAATCTTTAAGTAATGTTTCTAAATCCGCCGTAACAGATGGTTCTTTTTCTAAAGCCGCATTTAAATTATTTACGTATCCTTGATGATGTTTTGAATAATGGATTTCCATCGTTTTTGCATCAATAAAAGGTTCTAATGCATCAAACGCATAAGGTAAAGCAGGTAATGTATAAGCCATAATAAATTCCTCCTCTGTGTTCTACATTGATATTTTATACGAAAAAGGATTGTATTACAAAGTTTTTACAAGGATTCACACAACTTAACAAACTCATCGTCAAGTGTCACCATGTAAGAAGTATAGCTTTTGACTGAAACTAATGAACCATGCGCACCAGGAATTTTTTTAACATCTTTTTTTAGTGCGACCATCACGTCAATTTTAGATGCTTTATTTAGACTAGAAAAATAGGCAGCATATTGTAATGCTTGACTAAATGCATAACTTTCTTTTGGAGCTCGACATATAACATGGCCTCCAGGAGCATCTTTTACGTGCATAAAATAATCTGATGGTTTTGAAAGTTCATGCGTTACATAAGCATTCATGTTTGCATTTTTCCCGATATAGATGAGATCATCCCCAATACGAATAACAATAGGATTTTTTGGTGTCATTTTTTTTGCTTGTGCTTTTTTATGAATGAAGTTTTCTTCATGTAAGATATTGACTACATCTTCATAAGAAGCATTGTTGGAGTTTAAATCAAATGTAAGTTGTTTGAGCAATGAGAGTTCTCGCGTAGTATCGTCTAGTTGTTTTTCAATTTGTGGTATCGCACGTTTTGCTTTGTTATATGAGGCTAAAAAAGCTTGAGCATTTTCATGAACGCTTTTTTGTCTATCTAATTCAATATCATCAACGCGATCAACATAAGCTTTTGGATCACTGTATGCATAAAGTGTCTCAGCTTTTAAATAATCTTTTAAATGGGATTGATGATACGATAAATCATCTAAAAGTTTAGGTAGTTTTTGTTCCCTTTTGTTGATGAGTCGAACCAGAACATCATCTGAATGAACTTTGGTTTGATTCTCTTTCATCATATCATTGATACATGGAAAATCAGTACCTCCAGATACATGATAACTATAACGTTTATTTCCTTTGATACAAGGTTGTAAGGGAATATCAAGTGGCTTAATGTGGTGTTCACGAATATAACGCATCAAATCTTGGCTCATGCCTTCATATACAGTCATGAGATCGTGGTATTCAATGTCATCAAGTTGACATAGAGTTAGAGGCTTTTTATGTGAAGGAAAAAATTGAAAAGGGAGATGATAGGCAATACTTCGATGATGTTCACTCACCATTTTTTTATAGGCTTCGATGATTTTTTGATCTTTTGTTAAGATCATATTTGCATGTTTTCCCATCATCTCAAGAATAAGTTCGTACGTGATTGCACCATCGAAAGTATCATAACTTTCTAGTGTGATGATGCAGACACGATCACTTTGATACTGTTGGATGGCTTTTATGTGACTACGAAGTAGTGTTTTTTTTAGCATTGCTAGACTAGGATGACGATCTGATTGAATCTCTTTATAAGGGGTATAATAGAGGCGATTATCGTTTGGATGCATTTCGATATAGAAAAGTTTTCTTTCTTTTTGGTAGTAAAGTTCAAAAACAAAAACATCATGATTGAGATACATGATTTTATCGATGCGATGATGTTTAAGTGCATCATGATATTCTTTTGTTAAGTGGTGCATCATGAGCCCATCAAAAGACATCTTGAAAACCTTTCATGAAAATACTTTACACATTCTATATTATCATATATAATAACATTTAGATAAGCAAGGGAGCAAGGCATGAAATTAAACGAACGCGGCTTACTCATTGTATTGTCAGGTCCATCAGGCGTTGGTAAAGGTACAGTAAGAAAAGCACTCTTTGACATGGATGAACACGATCTTACTTATTCCGTATCAATGACAACACGTCCAAAACGTGAAGGTGAAGTTGATGGTGTTGATTATTACTTTGTTTCAAAAGAAGACTTTGAAAAACGCATTTCAGAAAATGGATTCTTAGAATACGAACAATTTTTTGGAAACTATTATGGAACTCCTAGGGACAAAGTGGAACAACAATTAGACCTCGGACATGAAGTTGTATTAGAAATTGAGGTCCAAGGTGCACTTAAAGTCCGAGACCAAGTCAAAGATGCAGTGTTTATTTTTCTAGTGCCACCTTCAAAAAAAGCTTTGAAAGATCGCTTGATTTCTCGAGGGACAGAAGATGATCAAACGATTGATATAAGACTTAATAAGGCTGAAAAAGAATTTAAATTAGCCCACAAATATGATTATATTGTTGTGAATGATGATGTCCACAATGCAGCAGATAGAATACTTGCTATTATTCGTGCGGAACACGCAAAAACAGAACGTACTATATATAAATATAAAGCGTTAATAGAAGGAGATTTATGAGTAATAAAGACGGATTACGTTATCCATCCATCGATGATTTGTTAGATAAAATACCATCAAAATATAAACTTGTGTATGCAGCCTCAAAAGTTGCAAGACTTTTAGAAGAAGCGAATTTAGAAGTAGAAGATGCTGTTTCAGAAAAAAGTATTGGGATTGCACTTGAAGAAATTATTGCAGGTCGCGTCAACATTGAATTTGAAAAAAAATAAAAGCGCTCTAGCGCTTTTTTTTATGATCAATTTCCAAAAATAGAAGTCACATCAGGAAGCGTAAAGGCATCAACACGTTCATAGGTATTGAGCTCATTTGAACTTGGTAATAAAACGGCATCTCTTTCATACAAAAAGTCAAGTAAGATCATGATGTCAAGTGAGACATCTAATGTTTCTGTATTATCAATAAGTCCACCAACTGGAATCGTGAGTGTATCGACATCAGATTGAATCGTTGCATACACAACATACCCATTTACAATGACAACCTCAATGGTTGCCTCAATGTTCAAACCTTGAATGACATTATCAATGATAATCGGAACAGATAACATGTGACCATACGTCATTTCATACACGTCAAGTAATGTAATTTGAGGATCTATAAAATTGATGAGTGTTTCTGGGGTAATATCGATTGAAAAATCAAGTAATACGGGAAGTTCAAAAGCTGCTTCATTCGTTGTCATGACTTGATTTTCTTCAGCAGTGATTCTAAATGGAGGATTAGACAAACTTATTTCAGACGTGAAATACGTATCTGTGAAATCATCCAGCAATTGAAGAAATAATGTTAAACGACCTGATAAACCACCGGTATCAATGAGTTGTTCATAACCGATTGTGTTAAGATCAAGGGTTTCAAATGTTCTAAAGTCAAACGTATCTTTAAAATTGGTTGTAATCATTTGGTTAAACACTACATCAAGTGGATCTGATAAAGTGTCGTTAGATTGTATGTGAATGTATTGAGATTCATATTTAATTGCCGATTCATAAAAAACCATCTCTTGATACAATGCTCTTTTTTCATTATCCGTCATATTCATGAGCGTCTTTTCTTGCGTGTAAAAGTCGATGTCAAGTTCAAAAGGATTCACATCAG
>CAZYNC010000059.1:0-3707 GCA_964648785.1 uncultured Acholeplasmataceae bacterium | reverse complement strand
TGTATGTCGTGGTTGCAGATAATATGCATAAAAAGCGATCTTTTAGTGTAGAAACTCGGATGGACTTTGTGCGACAATCCACACAGCACATACCAAATATCATCATCAATTCAACAAGTGATTTAGTCGTACGTTATGCTCAGGAGCATGACATTAATCTACTTGTAAGAGGTTTAAGAAACATTCAAGACTACGAAAATGAGTATGCATTATATCAATATAATAGAAATATAAACCCTGACATTGAAACTATGATATTATTTCCTTCATCACGCAATCATTTTGTTTCTTCATCAGCGATTAAAGAACTTATTTATCATGGTGCTGATATCGATATATACATTCCTGAAGTGATCGTAGAAGACGTCAAAAAAGGTATTTTAAGTCAAAAGTAATTGTTCTTTTATAAAAAAATCATATAATAAATCGTCTTTAATATGAGGTGCAATGTGTTGTGCCTCTTTTTTTAACTGTTCAAACCTTGTATTTCCCATTGCAATACCAACATCTGCAAGTTTTATCATGGAAAGATCATTGAGTCCATCGCCAACTGCAATTAACATATCATAAGGATCTAAAGCTCTTAAATGTTGAATTCCTGATGCTTTATGGACATGTGGATAAATAAAATCAGCACCACCAACATGCCACGGAAAACAATGAAACTTTGTGAGTTTGCCGGCGATGTTTTTGATATCGTCATCAGAATCTGCAAATATCCATAATTGATAGATTGAGGTTGTTAAATGAAAGTTATTTTTGACAACAGGATGAATCCCTCTCAGTGTTTTCATCGCATGATCGACTCGTGCATCTTCATATAAAATCGCATCTTCTTTTTCACTGACCATGCCAATATTCACATTGGTGTTTTTTAGAATCTCTAAGACATGCTCAATATCTTCTGTTGAAATAGGGCTGTCATACACGAGTTTCCCTTTTACATATAGCATTGCACCATTAATAAGTATCATGTGATCAAAAAGAGGTAGTATATCTTTGACAATCGCTAACTTCTCTAAACTTCTTCCGGTTGCGAGTCCTAATATCGTATTGGGTTGCTTTTTTAAAGCATGTAATAACTTTAGTGTATTGGGTAAAATGCAACCTTGATCGTTAAAAAATAAGGTGTTATCTAAATCAAAATAATAAGCTTTTTTCATATGTTCCTCGGCTTTATTATAACATATGAGCGTGAAAGGTATCATTTATGATGAAAATGTTATACAATAAAGATAACGAAAAACGATTCGGAGGAAAAATATGAGTCAAGACTTGCTTAAGTCAGGCGAGATAGGTTTTTTTGCCTTAGGTGGTTTAGGTGAAGTTGGGAAAAATATGTATGTCTATGAGATCGAAAAACAACTTTTTGTTGTAGACGCTGGTATTTTATTTCCTGATGAACACCTTTTAGGCATTGATTATGTCATTCCTGATTTTACTTACTTAGAACAAAACCAAGACCGTATTGTTGGACTTTTTATTACACATGGTCATGAAGATCATATTGGAAGTATTCCTTATTTACTAAAACAAGTTAAAATTCCAAAAATTTATGCTGCAGGTATCGCGGTAGATTTTATAGAACATAAACTCAATGAGCACAATTTAACAACCATTCCGCCAATTGAAGAATTTAAAAGTTATTATAAGTATTCCTTTAAAAATACCGAAGTTTCTTTTATACGTCTTACACATTCTATTCCAGATATGTTTGGCATTGTCTTTAGAACGCCACTGGGTATTATATTTCATACTGGTGATTTTAAAATTGATTTTACGCCCGTAGGTCCTCCCGCAGAATATCATAAACTAACACAAATTGGACAAGAAGGTGTTTTACTGTTATGCAGTGATTCTACCAATGCAGAACGTGATGACATGATTCAATCAGAAAGTGTCGTTGGTGAATCGATTAATGAATTATTTGCGAATATAAAAGGTCGTATCATCATCGCAACGTTTGCTTCTAACGTGTATCGAATTCAACAAATTATTGAATCTGCGATAAGAAATCATCGTAAAATTGCTGTTTTTGGACGTTCCATGGAACGTGCCATTGAAATCGGGATTCAAAGTGGTTACATCAAAGTCCCCAAAGATGCGATTATTAAACCTGAACATGTATCAAGAATGAAGGCTTCAGAAGTTGTCATTTTAGTCACTGGATCTCAAGGAGAGCCACTTGCTGCACTCACCCGTATAGCAACGAATAACCATCGTTTTATTCAAGCGATGGCAGGTGATACCGTAGTATTTTCTTCATCCCCGATTCCTGGTAATTCTGAATCGATTAATAAAACCATTGATAAATTGTACCGCTTGAACGTCAACGTCATTACGCATGGGCCGATTGCAGATACGCATACTTCTGGTCACGGAAATCGTCAAGACTTAAAAATGATGTTGTCTTTATTAAAACCGAAAATGTTTATTCCTGTTCACGGAGAACATCGTATGCAACGACATCATCAAGATTTAGCGATTCAATGTGGGGTAGAAAAGAAACATATTTTAATTTTAGATAATGGTGATGTAGCCGCCATTTCAAAAGATGAGATTAAACATGTTGGCACTGTACCTTCTGGTGAAGTTTATATCGATGGAACTGGTATTGGCGATATTGGTTCTCAAGTTATTAAAGAAAGAAAAGTATTATCAGAAGAAGGTTTATTTTCCATTATCATCACCTATGACTCCCAAAAAAAACTATTATTTAATACCCCAACGATAATTTCAAGAGGTTTCATCTATATGAAAGGGAATGAGGCTATTACGCAAAGTTTATCTAATGAAGTTGAATCACTTGTTAAACAAGAACTAAATAAAAAAATGATCAATCCACAAACCATGAAGCAAGTAGTAATTGATCATCTCTCTCAAGCCATTCATAAAATGACGCTAAGAAAACCTTTGATTATTCCAATCCTTGTCGATTTACACCAACAAAGCTAACGTTTTGTTGGTTTTTTTTATCAGTACTTCTTCTACTTCAAATACTTCTCCCAACATTGCACCAATGAGCATACCACGGTCTGAAGATGCGCCACCAATTCTTGTATTCATCAAAAGGCCATCTTGAAAACTTTGGCTATGATAGACGACATGAAAAATGACGGGCACAGCGTGGGCGATATGACATGCAGTTCCAGCATAAGATGCAATATATTGTTTCGTATCTGTCATATCTATCGCTTTTAAAAAAGTTTCTTTTTTATCCAGTGGAAGTCCTTCTATGATGTCTTTTATAACTTGCTGATGATGTCCTTTTTTTGCACGTTTAAAAAAAGCATCTAACATATTAAAGTAAAGTAAAAAATCTGGATCTTGACCAAACACATGTGTAAACTTGAGTGCACGTGTTGTCGTAAGTCCAACCTGGTGACACACTAAATAAGGAACAAATCCTACAAGTTGATCATCATCAAATGGTCTTGAAAAAAATTGTGGGTCTTCTTCCATGTGCTTGCGGTCTTCGATGAGTTTTCTGCCGTAAGCTTCAATATATCCTTGATAATCTGATCCTTCTTTTATATGGTTATAAAGCAAGTCATCGTATTGATCAAATGGAAATTGTGGATTTTTACTTAATGTTTGATACAACCAAATTGCAATCATGCCTTGAAACGAAACATCACCTGATTCTGCAAGCGGATAAGCAAAATAACTTTTTTTAGATTGATCATACAATGCTTGATCTGGTTTTA
>CAZYNC010000058.1:0-3707 GCA_964648785.1 uncultured Acholeplasmataceae bacterium | reverse complement strand
TGTATGTCGTGGTTGCAGATAATATGCATAAAAAGCGATCTTTTAGTGTAGAAACACGGATTGAGTTTGTACGACAATCGACACAACACATACCAAATGTTATCATCACATCAACAAGTGATTTAGTCGTACGTTATGCTCAGGAGCACGATATCAATCTACTCGTAAGAGGACTTCGAAATATTCAAGATTACGAAAATGAGTATGCGTTATATCAGTATAATAGAAATATTAATCCTGATATCGAAACCGTCATTTTATTTCCTTCATCGCGTAATCATTTCGTGTCTTCTTCAGCGATTAAAGAATTGATTTATCATGGTGCTGAGATCGATTTATACATTCCTGAAGTGATCATAGAAGAGGTCAAAAAAGGTATTTTAAGTCAAAAGTAATTGTTTATTTATAAAAAATTCATACAATAAATCGTCTTTGATGTGAGGTGCAATATGTTGCGCCTCTTTTTTTAATTGTTCAAACCTTGTATTTCCCATTGCGATGCCTATATCAGCAAGCTTTATCATCGAAAGATCATTGAGTCCATCTCCAACCGCAATTAACGTATCATAAGGATCTAAAGCTCTTAAATGTTGAATTCCGGAAGCTTTATGGACGTGAGGATAAATAAAATCAGCACCACCAACATGCCACGGAAAACAATGAAACTTTGTGAGTTTGCCGGCGATGTTTTTGATATCGTCATCAGAATCTGCAAATATCCATAATTGATAGATTGAGGTTGTTAAATGAAAGTTCTTTTTGACAACAGGATGAATTCCTCTTAGTGTTTTCATCGCATGATCGACTCGTGCATCTTCATACAAAATAGCATCTTCTTTTTCACTGACCATGCCAATATTCACGTTGGTGTTTTTTAAAATGTCTAACACATCATCAATATCTTCTGTTGAAATAGGGCTATCATATATGAGCTTCCCATTTATGTATAGCATTGCGCCATTGATGAGCACCATATGATCAAAAAGAGGTAAAATGTCTTTGACAATTGCTAACTTTTCTAAACTTCTTCCTGTTGCGAGTCCTAAAATCGTATTGGGTTGCTTTTTTAAAGCATGTAATAATTTTAGTGTATTGGGTAAAATACAGCCTTGATCGTTAAAAAACAAAGTGTTATCTAAATCAAAATAATAAGCTTTTTTCATAGGTTCCTCGGCTTTATTATAACATATGAGCGTGAAAGGTATCATTTATGATGAAAATGTTATACAATAAAGATAACGAAAAACGATTCGGAGGAAAAATATGAGTCAAGACTTGCTTAAGTCAGGCGAGATAGGTTTTTTTGCCTTAGGTGGTTTAGGTGAAGTTGGGAAAAATATGTATGTCTATGAGATCGAAAAACAACTTTTTGTTGTAGACGCTGGTATTTTATTTCCTGATGAACACCTTTTAGGCATTGATTATGTCATTCCTGATTTTACTTACTTAGAACAAAACCAAGACCGTATTGTTGGACTTTTTATTACACATGGTCATGAAGATCATATTGGAAGTATTCCTTATTTACTAAAACAAGTTAAAATTCCAAAAATTTATGCTGCAGGTATCGCGGTAGATTTTATAGAACATAAACTCAATGAGCACAATTTAACAACCATTCCGCCAATTGAAGAATTTAAAAGTTATTATAAGTATTCCTTTAAAAATACCGAAGTTTCTTTTATACGTCTTACACATTCTATTCCAGATATGTTTGGCATTGTCTTTAGAACGCCACTGGGTATTATATTTCATACTGGTGATTTTAAAATTGATTTTACGCCCGTAGGTCCTCCCGCAGAATATCATAAACTAACACAAATTGGACAAGAAGGTGTTTTACTGTTATGCAGTGATTCTACCAATGCAGAACGTGATGACATGATTCAATCAGAAAGTGTCGTTGGTGAATCGATTAATGAATTATTTGCGAATATAAAAGGTCGTATCATCATCGCAACGTTTGCTTCTAACGTGTATCGAATTCAACAAATTATTGAATCTGCGATAAGAAATCATCGTAAAATTGCTGTTTTTGGACGTTCCATGGAACGTGCCATTGAAATCGGGATTCAAAGTGGTTACATCAAAGTCCCCAAAGATGCGATTATTAAACCTGAACATGTATCAAGAATGAAGGCTTCAGAAGTTGTCATTTTAGTCACTGGATCTCAAGGAGAGCCACTTGCTGCACTCACCCGTATAGCAACGAATAACCATCGTTTTATTCAAGCGATGGCAGGTGATACCGTAGTATTTTCTTCATCCCCGATTCCTGGTAATTCTGAATCGATTAATAAAACCATTGATAAATTGTACCGCTTGAACGTCAACGTCATTACGCATGGGCCGATTGCAGATACGCATACTTCTGGTCACGGAAATCGTCAAGACTTAAAAATGATGTTGTCTTTATTAAAACCGAAAATGTTTATTCCTGTTCACGGAGAACATCGTATGCAACGACATCATCAAGATTTAGCGATTCAATGTGGTGTAGAAAAGAAACACATTTTAATTTTAGATAATGGCGATGTTGCATCAATTTCAAAAGATGAAATTAAACATGTTGGCACAGTACCTTCTGGTGAAGTTTATATCGATGGAACTGGTATTGGAGATATTGGTTCTCAAGTTATTAAAGAAAGAAAAGTATTATCAGAAGAAGGATTATTTTCCATTATCATCACCTATGACTCTCAGAAAAAACTATTATTTAATGCACCTACGATTATTTCTAGAGGCTTCATCTATATGAAGGGTAATGAAGCCATTACGCAAAGTTTATCCAACGAAGTTGAAACACTTGTTAAACAAGAACTGAATAAAAAAATGATCAATCCACAAACAATGAAGCAAGTGGTAATTGATCATCTTTCTCAAGCCATTCATAAATTGACGCTAAGAAAACCTTTAATTATTCCGATCCTTGTCGATTTAAACCAACAAAGCTAACGTTTTGTTGGTTTTTTTTATGAGTGCTTCTTCTACTTCAAATACCTCACCTAACATCGCACCAATGAGCATGCCGCGGTCTGAGGATGCTCCACCAATTCTAGTATTCATGATAAGACCTTCTTGAAAACTTTGGCTATGATAAACGACATGAAAAATGACCGGTACTGCGTGTGCGATATGACATGCTGTTCCTGCATAAGATGCAATATATTGTTTCGTATCTGTCATGTCTATCGCTTTTAAAAAAGTTTCTTTTTTATTTAATGGTAGTCCTTCTATGATGTCTTTAATAACCTGTTGATGATGACCTTTTTTTGCTCGTTTAAAAAAGGCATCTAACATATTAAAATAAAGTAAAAAGTCTGGATCCTGACCAAACACATGTGTAAACTTGAGTGCCCTTGTTGTTGTCAGTCCAACCTGGTGACATACTAAATAAGGTATAAACCCTACAAGTTGATCATCATCGAAAGGTCTTGAAAAAAATTGTGGATCTTCTTCCATGTGCTTGCGGTCTTCAATGAGTTTTCTACCGTAAGCTTCAATATAACCTTGATAGTCTGATCCTTCTTTTATATGGCTGTAAAGCAAGTCATCGTATTGATCAAATGGAAACTGTGGATTTTTCCTTAATGTTTGATACAACCAAATTGCAATCATCCCTTGAAATGAAACATCACCTGATTCTGCAAGAGGATAAGCAAAATAACTTTTTTTAGATTGATCATACAATGCTTGATCTGGTTTTA
>CAZYNC010000057.1:0-3807 GCA_964648785.1 uncultured Acholeplasmataceae bacterium | reverse complement strand
TTTCATGCGATTGATGGTAGCGGGAATATTGATGAAACACACGATAAAGTGATGAAAGTTATAAATGTAAAACGATGATAACCATTAAATCAACACGTGAAATTGAATTAATGAGAGAAGCAAGTCAGATTTTAGTGCAAACAAGACAAGCGCTTTTTGAGATGATCCAACCAGGAATATCAACAGAAGCGCTTGATCAGATTGCCGATCGTACCATTCGAACTTTAGGAGGTATTCCCTCATTTAAAGATTACGAAGGATACCCAAAATCGATTTGTACCTCCGTGAATGACGTCGTCATTCATGGCATTCCCTCAAAAAAAGTCATCTTAAAAGAAGGCGATATCATCAGTATTGATATTGGTGTCAACGTCAAAGGGTATCATGCAGATTCAGCATTTACATATCCCGTAGGTAAAATTTCAGATGAAGCTCAAACATTATTAGACATCACTGAAAAAGCCTTATATATAGGCATTGAACAAGCATTTCCAGGGAATCATGTATCCAATATTGGTCATGCGATTGAACAGTATATTAAACCTTATGGTTATGGTATTGTCGAAACGTTCACAGGACACGGTATTGGTAAAGATCTTCATGAAGCACCACAAGTATTAAACTATGGTCCAAAAAATCAAGGACCTAAACTAAAACCTGGTATGACCATTTGTATTGAACCGATGGTGAACCTAGGCACAAAAGACGTCCAAGTCTTACAAGATGGGTGGACGGTTGTGACGAAAGACAAACGCTTAAGTGCACACTTTGAGCATATGGTCTTAATCACGGAAGATGGTTGTGAAATCATGACCACACTAAAGGAGTGAATCTATGGCAAAAGATGATGTCATTGAAGTAGAAGCAAAAGTCATCGAAGTATTACCCAACACAAAATTTAAAGTCGAACTTGTTCAAAATGGACATATTGTGATCGCCCATGTATCTGGTAAAATCCGCATCCACAACATACGCATTTTACCTGGTGACAAAGTAACAGTAGAATTGTCACCATATGATCTCACTCGAGGCCGAATCACATATCGTAAAAGATAAAAGGAGGATTCCACATGAAAGTTAGAGCATCCGTGAAAAAAAGAAGTGAAGACGATATTATCGTAAGACGTAAAGGTAAAGTCTACGTCATTAATAAAAAAGTAAAAAGACATAACCAAAGACAAGGTTAATAGGAGGAAACATGGCTAGAATAGCAGGCGTTGATATTCCTCGTGATAAGCGTGTCGTGATCGCACTCACATACGTTTATGGCATTGGGTTACCAACATCACAACAAATTCTAAAAGATGCGAATGTTTCTGAAGATACACGCGTAAAAGCTTTATCTGAAGACGAACTCAATCGTATCCGTACAGAAGTTTCAAAATTTCAAACTGAAGGGGACTTACGAAGAGAAGTCACTTTAAATATTAAAAGATTAATGGAAATTGGCTCATACAGAGGGATGAGACACCGTAGAGGTCTTCCTGTTCGTGGACAAAATACACGTAACAATTCAAGAACTCGTAAAGGTAGAAAATCTGGCTCTGTTGTGAAGAAAAAATAAGGAGGTATGAAACATGGCGAAAAAACGTACAGGAAAAAAACGTGTTAAAAAGAATGTTCCGCATGGTGTCGCACACATTCATACCACATTTAACAACACGATTGTCACAATCACGGATTTAAACGGTAATGCCGTGACTTGGAGTAGTGCAGGTGCACTCGGATTTAAAGGATCAAGAAAATCAACACCTTTTGCAGCGCAAATGTCAGCAGAAGCAGCAGCAAAATCAGCATTAGATAATGGAATGATTAAAGTTGATGTAGAAGTTAAAGGTCCAGGTCCAGGTAGAGAAGCAGCCATTCGTTCGCTTCAAGCTGCAGGACTTGAAATCTCGTCCATTAAAGACGTCACACCAGTGCCACATAATGGATGTCGACCACCAAAACGCCCACGTGGTTAATAAGGAGGAAAGACATTGAAAGATTTAAAATTTGAACGTCCAACATCTGTTGAAGAACTATCACATGATGGTTTTAAAGGTCAATTTGTCATCAAACCACTTGAAAGAGGATATGGATTAACACTAGGGAATGCTTTACGTCGTGTGTTATTATCATCTTTACCAGGTGCGGCGATTGTCAATGTCAAAATCGAAGGTGTTGAACATGAATTTTCAACACTTGAAGGCGTTGTTGAAGACGTCATGGGCATCATCTTAAACTTAAAAAAAGTCATTTTTAGAGTGGATTCTGATGATCCTGATTATGAACAAAAAATAGAATTAACATCACTTGGAGAAGGTGTTGTCACCGCTGAAGCGTTTGATTCTATTGATGGCGTTGAAGTCATTAATAAAGATCAAGTCATTGCGCATTTAGCACCTGAAGGAAAACTCATGATGGAAGTGACTGTCCGTCGTGGTGTTGGATATGTGAATGCTGAAGCAAATAAAGCATTTACGTACAATGAAAAAAGCTTAATTGCGATTGATGCAATTTTTACACCAGTTACACGCGTATCTTATGTTGTGGAAAAGACACGTGGTGATATGGATGAACTTACACTAGATATTGAAACAAATGGCGCGATTGAAGCAAAAGATGCACTTGCACTTGCATCTAAAATGCTCATTGATCACTTAGAAGTCATTGTTGAAATTAGTGAAAAAGCACAGTCACAACAATTTATTTTTGAACAAGTTGAAGAACCAATTAACAAAAAACTCGAAATGAAAATTGAACAACTCGATTTATCGGTTCGTTTATTTAATGCACTTAAACGTTCAGGTATTTATACAGTTGCTCAAATATTGAAACTCACTGAAGAAGATGTCATGCGTTTAAGAAGTTTAGGTCGTAAATCTTTTAAAGAATTAAAAGATAAATTACATGAACATGGCCTAGAATTTGAAAATGCAATTGGTAAAAGTTTTGCATCTTTTGGTGACATGGAAAAGGAGTAACACATGGCATATTCTAAATTAAGTCGAAATGCAGATCAACGTAAAGCTTTATTACGTGATCTTGTCACAGACATCATCATTCATGAACGTATCACAACAACAGAATCAAAAGCATTTGAACTTCAAAAGCTTGCAGATTCAATGGTCACTTTAGCGAAAAAAGGCACGCTTGCATCACGTCGTCAAGCAGCTGAATTAGTCCGTCCTGAACTTGTAAAAGAAGGACAAACTGCACTTCAAAAGTTATTTGCTGAACTTGGACCACGTTATGAATCACGTCAAGGTGGATACACACGTATTATTAAAACTGTCCCACGTCGTGGAGACGGTGCACCGATGGCGATTATTGAATTTGTATAAGATAAAGACAAGCAATCGCGCTTGTCTTTTTTTACTATAAAAGAGGCAATATGAAAAAAATAATCACGTTGTTTGTCGCCGGTATATTACTTAGTTTATTATCATCCTGCATCACTGATCCGGACGATCAAACACCTTTAACTATTGAATATCAAGTCAATATATACAAAGAAACACTTGATGAAAGCTATCAATTAAGTGAAACAAAAATAGAAAAAGATGTCTTGGGTACATTTGTTGTCTTTGACTTAGAATTTTTAGGATTTGTACTTAACGAGTCCACATCAACCTATATTTTTGTTGTTTCTGAAAACATGGAAGACATCCATATTTATTATGACCGACAAACTTATGACATATCATTTTATACATCAAGTGGGTTATATCAACAAATATCATATCCATTTGGTGCAACCATCATGTTTCCCATCTTGGATAACGTTATAGGATGGAAAGATGTCGCAGGTGAAGAGATTACAAC
>CAZYNC010000056.1:0-3848 GCA_964648785.1 uncultured Acholeplasmataceae bacterium | reverse complement strand
TCATCATCTTCGTATTGATTATGAGCTGAAGCTTCATTTATTGAGATGAGAGGAAATCCTTCTAAACTTCCAACTATAGGTAGCTCATTTAAAATGGACATGGCATGTGGACTCGCTTGGAAAATTGAAGTCGCATCAATACCACCAAGTTGGAATCCTTGATGCATGCCTTGATAAAATTCATCAGAACCATCATACACAATACCTAATACAGCAACGTATGTTTTTTGTCCATTTTTACCGTTATATTCAACGAGTTCATCAAGCGAAAACACTTTCATATAACCTTCTACTTGAGTAGTGGAAGTCGTTGTCTCTACATTTATTGTAGGAGCACCATCTAAACTACCAATGATTTTTAAACCATTTAGAATTGATCTTGCATGAGGACTTGCTTCAAATGCTGAAGTTGCATCTGTGCCTGCTAAGTGAACCCCTTGATGCATCCCATTAGGAAATACCTGTGAAACATCATAGATAACACCATCAACTGCGATATATCCTTTTTGACCATTTTGACCATTATATACAGCAAGTTCATCAAGGGTAAAAACAGGCAATGTTTGCGTTGTATTATTGGTGGTTGTGGTTTCTTGTTGCGTTGCATTAGGTTGTTCTAATACACCAACAACATCAAGAGATCCTAATATTGACATCACATGAGGACTAGACAGGAATATTTGTGTCGAATCTATTCCTGCAATTTGAAATCCTTGATGTTCACCATTTGGAAATTCGTTTGTGACATCATAAACAACATAATTTACAGCGGTATAGCCTTTTTGACCATTTTTACCGTTATAAACAGCAAGTTCATCAAGCGTAAAGACTATTGCTTGATCTTGATTGATTTGATCGGTCAAATTTGAGATTTGTTCACAACTAGATAATCCAACGATTATAAATGCAAGACCTAGTATAAGTAATATTTTTTTCATCATAAACTCCTATTTATAAATTTGATAACTTGATTATAAATATCAAAGATGAAAAAAAGATGAAGAAATCAAAAAAGATTCATTTTCATCAAATTTTCATCTTCATTGATACAATAGAGATATAGGTAAAAGAGATGAAAATATTAATCGCAGAAGATCAAAAATCTTTAAATACAATATTAAAAGAGCGACTTACGCATCAAGGGTTTATAGTTGATGCTGTTTTTGACGGTGAAGAAGCATCTGATATTATTCAATATATGACCTATGATGTCATTATATTGGATATTATGATGCCTAAAAAAAATGGATTAGAGGTACTTCAGGAACTTAGAAATTACGGTGTTCAAACACCCGTTTTAATTCTTACCGCCAAAGATAAAATTGATGATCGTGTAAAAGGTCTTGATTTAGGTGCAGATGATTATTTAATAAAACCATTTGCTTTTGAAGAACTTGTCGCAAGAATTCACGCTCTTTCAAGAAGAAAGGCACAAGCGATTCAAGACATATTAACGTGTGGTGATCTTACACTGAATCCAACAAGTCATGAAGTGAAAAGAGGTAAAGATGATATTCAACTCTCAAAAAAAGAATACTTAATTGTTGAATATTTAATACGTCATAAAAATGAAGTTGTTTCAAGAGAAAGACTTGAAAATGTGACGTCAGATTATGATTATGAAGGGTATTCTAATGTGATTGATGTCTTTATCAAAATGATAAGAAAAAAAATAGACCATCCATATACGACCAAACTTATTCACACAGTAAGAGGATTTGGATATAGTATGAGAGATTCATTATGAGAAAAATATCGATTAAATTTAAAACCATTTTATGGTTTGTTGGGTTTTTTACAATACTCACAATACTCAACCAAATTATATTATGGTCATCTTCAAGTCAAATTGTGATTGACACATCAGAAGAAGAAATTATAGACATCGTTAACGACATCACAGAACACTTAGTCATTACAGAAAATGGACCCGTTTACATAGATGATGACGATACAGAACCCTTTATTTACTATCAAGATGGCATCATATTTGCTTTTTATCAAAACAATCAATTAGTATATGGGACTTTACCTAATCCGACATTAGAAGGATTAACTTTACAAATTGGAGAAACACAGACTAAAGAAATCAATGAAGTATACTACATTGTTTTAGATGTTTATATAAATCAAAACACAATATTACGAGCAGTTAAAAATATTTCTAATGTTGATAACTCCATTCGATCATTACTCATTATTTCTTTAATATTATCTCCCATCATTATCATATTTACTGGATTTGGTGGATATTTTATCTTAAAAAAATCATTTAAACCCATCAACGATATTGTTTCAACAACAAAAAACATTAAAGATCAACAACAGTATCACTTAAGAATACCTTTAAGTAATAATCAAGACGAGCTCTATCACATGACTCAGATGATCAATGATATGTTAGCGTCAACAGAAGCAATTTTAGAAAGAGAAAAACAATTTACATCCAATGTGTCACACGAATTAAGAACCCCTCTTTCAGTCTTAAAAGCACAACTTGAGTATTTATCAGAAAAACTAAAAGAAACACCTTATCAACCAGATATGGAAGCCATTTTAAAACAATCACACTATCTAGAAGAAATGGTGAAAGCTATCTTGATGCTCACAAAGTTAAATGAACAAAAATCTTTTCAAAAAGATAATATCAACATGAGAGAACTTACAGAAGATATCATAGAGTCAGTTAAAGAAGATTTCACTGAAAAAAATATTGAAGTTAAAGTCAATGGAGATTCGCGAGTATCTTATCAAGGTGATCAAATGCTACTGATGTCATTGTTGACAAATGTCATTTCAAATGCGTTTAAATACAATAAAAAAGAGGGTTACATCGATATCCACATTCAACAAAGAAATCAAGGTTTCAAGTTTGAGATTAAAGACTCAGGTATTGGGATGTCAGAAGAAACAATTCAACATATAAACGAACCATTTTATAGATCAGATGATGTCAGAACCCAACAAGATTTAAGTTTAGGTGTTGGGATGACAATTGTTTCTAATATTATTGCCCTCTATCAGGGTAAGATGCATATTTCAAGTGCATTAAATCAAGGGACTACAATCACCATTGAATTACCATAAAAAAATACCTTCATAATGAGGGTATTTTTTTAGGTTTGTATTTTTTTAATCAGAAGTTTAGTATATTTCATTGCGATGCGAAATACATCTTTAACAAGATTTCCGGTAAAGCTAAA
Source organism: uncultured Acholeplasmataceae bacterium (assembly GCA_964648785.1). Taxonomy (GTDB): domain Bacteria; phylum Bacillota_I; class Bacilli_A; order Acholeplasmatales; family Acholeplasmataceae; genus UBA8290. Next base: position 645 of record CAZYNC010000056.1, on the reverse strand, counting down.
TGCTTCGTAGTGGATTTCAAGCGTTTTATGTTTCTTTCTAAATGTTTTTACAAAATAATCAATCATTGGTTTTGGTCCACACATTGAAATAGAAGTATCTTCATCAAAAGGAAGAGACAATGGGTTGATTCTTCCTTGTTTAGAGGAATCAACAATTTCAAAACTAAAATTTGGATGTGTGTGTTTATAATGATTGAGAAGATCAATATGAACAGCATCCTCAAAGTTTCTTACAGAATATACCAAATGTATTTTTTTCTCTGTGCTTTGTTGACTTCTTAAGTAACTAATAAATGGCGTAACACCTATTCCACCAGCAATCCATAAGTGCTTAGATTTTTTTGATTGAAAGGTCATGTGACCAAACGGTTTACTAACATGCATACGCATTCCAATCTTAAGTTGATCATATAATTTTGATGTGTGATCCCCTAAACGTTTAATCGTGAAATAGATCGCATTTTGATCAGATCCTGAAATAGTAAATGGATGTGTACCACTAAGTATTTTTTTATTATCCATTTTTATAAAGGTAAATTGTCCGGGTTTAAATTTATAAGGCTTTTTTAATGTTAATTTAACATCTACCATGTCTTGATTTAAGTACGTCACATCACTTACAGTCCCAGTAAATTTAAACGCAAC
>CAZYNC010000055.1:1306-3882 GCA_964648785.1 uncultured Acholeplasmataceae bacterium | reverse complement strand
GATTATGGTCGTGTCATGGGTATTCGTCAACTATTTGTGGGCTTAGGGATGATTTTTGGACCTGTATTGGGAAGTCTCATCTATTCATTTGAAAGTAAATTAGCTTTTGAAGTCGCCGCATATGTGATCATCTTAAGTCTTATCTTGATGTTATATAGTATTCATTTACAAAAAAAAGTGCTTATGAATTAGCACTTTTTTAATCTTTAGTAGTTTAATGAGATTAGCACGCTGTATGTTTGAACTGTAGACGAGATTTATAATATTGAGTTTCATCATAAAAACGTTTTCATCACTGCATCTCGATAAATTATCTTATAATACATGTGAGGTATGTATGTCTATTTTATATTCACATCCGATTCAAGGACATGTTCAACCAATCACAGAAACACCTGATGAGATTTTTTCATTAAAATTGCTTGGTGATGGATTTGTTGTCGTTCCTAAAAGCTCGACAATAACATCTCCTATCAACGGTTTTATTGATACAATATATGCTTCAAAACATATCATTATTATTAAGAATGACACGTTTCATGTGATGATTCATTTAGGATTAAAATTAAGAGAATCAATCGTTGAATGGAATGTTAAAGCTCAAGATAAAGTAAATATTGGTGACCCTATTGGTCACATACTACCTAATTTTTTTCAACAATCTGAATTAGAACAATCGTGCAATATCGTATTTTTAGAGAAACAAACATGTCATTATCAAGATCATTACATTACATGTGAGGACAAATGAATTCCTATATCTCAATTGTTCCTGGATATGGTATCGGTAAAACATATATAATTGACGAACTTATCGTCAAACCTTCACTTAAAATTGTCACTGATTCTGCCAAAGAACTTCAAATTTTAGAACAAGCACTAAAAACATTTAGAAGTGAATTAGAAGCTTTACTTCACGATCCTTCTTCTCACGATGTGTTATCTTTTCAATATGCCATGACCTTAGATGAAGAATTTATCGAGTCAATTAAAACTTACATTGTCACAAAAAAGATGAATGCAACGTATGCTTTAAGAGTGGCATTAGATTACTATGTTTCACAACTCTCAAATTCTAAAAATGACTATATGAAAGATCGCATTGATGATTTTGAATCTTTTTATGAACGTTTAACGTATATTATTCAAGGCATTCCTTTTATCGACTTGAGGTTTATACAAGAGAATGTCGTTGTTGTTTTAAAAACATTAAACTTGCATATCTTAAACCAACTTAATCCAAGTCATGTTAAAGGGATTATAGCTGATGCTAGTTCAACAACATCTCATGCTGCAATAATCGCTAAACAAAAAGGAATTCCAACACTATTTGGTGTTAAAGATCTTGACGTTTTTACGAAAGATGAGATTGTATTAATTGATGCAAATGCTAAAAAAATTATTAAAAGTCCTAGTGAACCAGTGTTAAAACAATATGAATCTCAAGAAGCCAATTTATTTAAATCTCAACATGATTTATCATTATTTATAGAAAAAGAAACAAAAACCTCAGATCAAAAGAGCATTCCGCTAATGGCAAATATGTCTTCTATACATGATCTTAAACATATTTTATCTTCTGGTGCAGAAGGTATAGGTCTTATTCGAAGTGAATTGTTATTTATTGATAAGTTACTCCCTCCAACACTTGAAGAGCAATTTAACATGTATGCAGAGATCGTTAAAGAGGTGACGCCAAAGCAAGTTACACTTCGACTATTTGATTTTGGTGGTGATAAACATGTCCCGTTCTTACGTTTAAAAAAAGAAGATAATCCACTTTTAGGATTAAGAGGAATCCGTTTATTTGAAGTATATAAAAACTTATTTTATATACAAATCAAAGCCATTTTAATGGCATCTAGATTTGGAGATATTCACTTGTTAATTCCAATGGTTTCAACAAAAAAAGAAATTCAAAATGTCCTTAACTTGATGAAAGAGATCCAAGATGAATTAGTACAACAAGATATTCCATATGGTCACGTACAAGTAGGTGTCATGATTGAAGTTCCATCTCTAGCGTTGTCTGCACATCTTATTGCACCAATTGTCAATTTCTTTTCAATAGGAACAAATGATCTCCTTCAATATACAATGGCAACTGATCGTTCCATCGCTTTAGAGGATTCGTATGTAGATCCATATCATCCTTCTATGATTGCGTTATTACATCACGTGATCGAAAGTGCTCAAAAACATCATATTCCAGTAAGTGTTTGTGGGGATATAGCCTCACAGGAACAATATGCATCACTACTAATCTCATTAGGTGTTACATCATTATCCATGGTTCCAAATAAACTATTAGCGATGAGAAAATATATTTCAACGTTACGTTATACTGAATTAATTCATGTTAAACCACAACTTCTCGAATTAGAACTTAAAGACGACATGCTATCGTTATTAAATAAAAAATCATCCTAAAGGATGATTTTTTTATTCGTGTTTTGATTTTTGAATGTATGTTTTTAATCGTTTGAATAATTTTGTTTGTTCATAACTTAGAATCGCAACTTTATAAACAGGCGTCACCAATATAATCATGACAACAGTTGTAATCACTAGTACGA
>CAZYNC010000055.1:0-1206 GCA_964648785.1 uncultured Acholeplasmataceae bacterium | reverse complement strand
GCTCCAACCAAAATAAACAAACCAGAAACAAGTAAAATACCTTGCCAATTAGGAAAATATTCAACAAACACTTCTGTCAAAGAGGATGTTGACACATTCGTGATAGAGGAAGTTTGATTCCCAATAAGTGACCCTATCATTCCATATAAGATTAAAAGCAAACTTTGGATAGTAATAAAAATAAGGCTTGCAATAATTTTAGATAGAAAGTGAATGTTTGCTCTTACACTTGATATAATCGTTTCAATTGCTTTTGATGATTTTTCTTCTATGATATCAACACCTACAAATTGGATACCAAATGTCATAATCAAAAATAGTGGTAATGTAAAAATGGATGATATACCACTAATAATCTCATTAATCACTGGATCTTCATAATCAACTGGTAAAAATGTTTCTAAAGTAGGTGGAACATATGCTTGATTTTGATTCAATACATCAATGTATTGGATGGTTTGAGTAATGACGGTATCATAGGTTGTTTCAAAACGATATAATGTCATGTGAAGTTGTTCATCTTCACTATCTAACATAATGAATATGTCATAGAAATCTTGATCAAAAAATTCATCGATCAATGTTGTATCTTCTGGCGTTAATATATAGAGATCTTCCTCTAATCCTTGATTTAATGTTGCTTCAAGTGCGCTGATGTAAGCTTCTGTATTATTTTCAGCTACATAAGCAATTTGTATGTATGCATCTTCTTCTTGATCAAATAGTCCAATAATCGTTGGTAAATTAATAATCAATATCGTCAGTAATCCAATAATGACATTAGAAATAATAAAAGATTTTTTAAATAGTCTTTTTTTGAGTCCGTAGGTGATGAGAAATTTAAGCTTTTTCATAGTTTTTCACCTTATCTATAAAAATTTCAGAAAGTGGTGGCTCTAAAACATCAAATGTCATGACGGATTGACATGTTTTAACGTAATCAAATACATCATCTACGATATCTTTTGACGCTACTTTAACCATCAATGCATTCGGTTGATTTTCTACTTGAATGACGCCTTTAATCGATTGTATAGAATGAACATCAACATCTAAAGCTTTGATTTTGATATTGAGTTTTTGATATGCCTCTTTAATCTTTTTAATAGGACCTTCTAATATCACACGACCTTTTTCCAATACAACAATTTTCTCACAAAAAGATTCAACGTGATCAAGTTGGTGAGATGAAAAAATAACCATCGC
>CAZYNC010000054.1:0-3933 GCA_964648785.1 uncultured Acholeplasmataceae bacterium | reverse complement strand
AAAGTCTCTTTTTTATGCAATCGCCTCAATAATATCACTTTTTGTAATATCACCTTTGAATCTACCTTGGTTATCAACAACCGGTAAACTCTTAAAATCTTCTTGAAATTCTTTTAAAATATCTTTTAAATATTGATTGCGTTGGATAGGCTTGATCGTCTGAATCTTGTCGCTAAAATCTTTTGTTTTAGCAGTAAGTTGATCTTTTAAAATATACCCTACTAAAAAGTCTTTTTCATCTTTTAGATACGTAAATGATAAATCTTTTTCTTTTAAGTACGCTAAGATTTCTTCACTTGAATCTGTATGAAGCGGGATATCTTCAAAATGGTTGTAGACGCTTTTAGCACGTAAAATTTGTGTCTTATCGACGTCTTGAATAAAATTTTTGACATAATCATTTGCTGGATTTGAAAAAAATGATTGTGGTGTTCCTAATTGCACAACTTGACCATCTTTCATGAGTGCAATTCGGTCACCCATTTTAAATGCTTCATTCATATCATGGGTAATAAAAACAATGGTTCTATTTAAATTATCTTCTAATGAAAGTAATTCATTTTGCATATCGCGTCTAATTAGTGGATCAAGAGCGCTGTATGGTTCATCCATGAGTAATATGTCTGGACTAGTCACTAATGCTCTAGCAAGACCAACGCGTTGTTTCATCCCTCCTGAAAGTTGATGCGGTTTCTTGTCTTCCCATCCCTTGAGTCCAACTGATTCTATCGCATCCAAAGCTTTTTCTTTTCGAACTTTTTCTTCTAGATGTTGAACCTCTAATCCAAACGCAACATTATGCAAAATCGTGCGATGTGATAACAGTCCAAAATGTTGAAATACCATCGCGATTTTACCTCTTCTAAAAGCTCTAAGCTGGTCTTGATCGTATGTCGTAATATCTTCACCTTCAATGAAAATATTTCCCATCGTTGGGCGGTTGAGTAGGTTTAAACAACGAATCAATGTTGATTTCCCACTTCCAGATAAACCCACGATAACAAACAATTCTCCTTTGTTGATTGATAAGTTGATGTCATGAATGGCGATGGTTGCTTTTGATTCACTTTTCACTTGATCAAGTGATATGCCTGATGCCAATTTTTCTTTTGCTTGTAGTTTTTGTTGCTGAGTACCAAAAATCATACTTAGGTTTTTTATCTCTATTAGACTCATCTTATGCATTCCTTTCTAAGCTTCCGACAAAGCCTTGTAAAAGTCGATCCAGTACAATGGCGAGAAAGACGATTGCTAAACCAGCTTGTATCCCATCTCCTATTTTTAAACTATTGATGGCAACCAAAACTTCATTCCCAATACCTTTTGCGCCAATCATTGATGAAATAACAACCATTGCCATCGCCATCATCGTTGTTTGATTGACACCTGTCATAATCGTAGGTAATGATTGTGGAATTTCAATTTTAAAAAGCATTTGCCTTGGTGTTGAACCAAATGACAATCCAGCTTCTATGACTTCTTTATCAACAGATGTAATACCTAAGTAAGTTAAACGAATTAATGGTGGAACTGCATATATTGTTGTTGCAAATACAGCAGGTACATTCCCGAGACCAAAAAGCATAACGGCAGGAATTAAATAAACAAATGATGGCATTGTTTGCATCCCATCTAGTATTGGTTTGAGAACCTTTTCTACTTTTTTTGACTTTGCCATCGTGATGCCAGTAGGTAATCCGATTAAAACTGAGACTAACACTGAAATTAACACGATCACAAGTGTATATATCATTTCACTCCATAAGCCAAAAACACCGATAAGTAACATCATGCCCGATAAAACAATCGCCGACTTATAATTATAAAGTTTATAGCCAAGATAAAAAACAAACAGAACATAGACAAACCATGGTATAAAATTCATCATGTCTTCGGTCGTATTAAAAATCAATTTAACAAAATCACTTATACCATCAAAAAGCCATTCTAAATTTTCGATAATCCATCCAAAAATAGCATCAAAAAATTGTGCAACATCAAATTCTAAAAACTCTGGATAACTTAACATATAAACCTCTTTTCATAAAAGATGACACCTGTAATAGGTGTCAACTAATCTTTTTTTACACTGCGTCTAAGGCCGCTTTTACTTTTTCGTAAACACCGGGATTATCAGATAATAACGTTTGTAACCAAGCATCATTTTCTAATAAGAACCAAACTGCTGCCTCTTCTGCAGTGGCATCATTTGCTTCCATGTATCCAAGTGCAGAATTTGTTAATGCTGACGATGTTCTGTAATTACTAAAAAATGTTGCGATTTCAGGAAAGTCATCTGCAAAACCAGGACGTGATACAACATTAACATCCACTGTTGGAAATGCACCTCGGCCAACTAAGAAATCTTCTTCACTGTAAGGACTGTCTTCAAGCAACCTTAAATCGTATAACCCCATGAGTGAGGTAGGTTCCCAATAATAACTAACGATTGGTTCTTCTTTTTCAAATGCACCAGCAATTTGTGCAGCTAAAGCAGCACTCGAATTAATCATCTCAAAGTTATATACATTTAAACCATATTCAGGAAGCTCCATTTTAAGTTGTAAAAATGCTGATGCAGACCAACTGGATGGTCCTCCATAAATCACACCTTTAGATGAATCATTAGGGTCTTCGAATAATGCGATAACTTCTGCTTTTGTTAAATCAGACACTTTTGTTATTGGTGCAGATAATCCAAAGTCTTCATAGTTATCTTGTAAATACCCAGGTACATACAAGCCTTGCGTATTATCATCGTAATTTGTAGAAAGTTCGATATATTTTCCTTCCGAGATATCATTAGCATATGTTGGAACATTATCGCTCCATAACTCTAATGATATATCAATATCACCATTAGGTAATGTCGCAATCATGACTGCAGTTTCAGTGGGTTGAGTCTCTACATTAACTTCAAAACCATTTTCTAATATAAATGCTGCAACTCGATTATGGAAAATACTACTTTGCCAAGAAGCCTCTCCTAAAATAATTGTATCTTCATCAGTTGATTCACAAGATGAGAGTATTAGTAAGCCTAATGTTAATAAAAAAAGACTTAAAAATTTAGATAAAATTTTCATAAATATTTCATTCTCCTTTTCTTTTTTCTAATTCCATTGTAGCACTCATAAGGCTATTTGTCAAAATTAGTCATTAAAGTTACCGCTTACATTGTTAAATTTAATTGTAAATTTTATGTAAATTTATTATATTTTTTTTAATTGTAATTTTTGGATGTATGGTCTTTATAATGGGGTAATTCTAAAGAGTATGACAACTTCTCTTTTTTAGAATAAGACTTTTACACAATTTTATATATTTTTAATGAATTTTCCGTTTTATTTGATTGATGTCATTGTGAAGACTATAATAGCCTTATGAAAATAAAAGGAGATTATTACATGAAAAAAATATTTACCTTGTTTGTTTTACTCACATCTGTTTTTGTATTAGCAAGTTGTGAAGCAGAAGGACCTTTAAGAGTAGCTATGGATTTGCGTTATCCACCTTTTGAAACTGTTGATGACATGAATAATCCTGAAGGTATTTCTGTTGATATCGCACTTGCATTTGGTGAGTTTATTGGAAGAGAAGTTGAAATTGTTAATACTGCTTTTGGATCTATCATCCCTGCACTTCAAGCTGGTGAAGTAGATATTGCGATTGCATCGATGAGTATTACCGAAGCAAGAGATGAAGTTGTTGATTTTTCAAACCCATATTTTTACTTTAAAATTATTACTTTGGTAAATAAAGATTTTGCAGCAGCTAATAGTATTACAGAAGATTCCTCTATTGAAGCTTTAAGAAACAGTGGTGGTTCTTTTACTGGGATTGCAAACCAAGTCTCTGCAAGTATCCCTGCGTCATTGGGAATCACAGTAACTGAAGCTGCAGACTTAGCAACAGCTGTTGAAAATGTTGTTC
>CAZYNC010000053.1:0-4284 GCA_964648785.1 uncultured Acholeplasmataceae bacterium | reverse complement strand
TATATAAATATCCAAGAGCTCTTTTAAAAGCTTTACGACTCATTTGAAACGTTTGTTCAATACGTTCAGCAGGGCTAGATGCATCTAGTGACATCATACCTTTTTGTTCTAAATACGCTAAGATAATGTCAGCATCTGAGAGTCTTTTCGTTTCTTTGGCTTCTAGTAATGTTCCTGTATAGCCTTTATGTGATTCATGAATGATTTTTAATGACAGTTTAGTACCAATTGGCAAACGTTTTTCGTATTGAGATTCATGGATGAATACAGGTGTTAGTTGTTCTGTGATAAAGCGCATGCCATCTTTGTGAAATCCGTTAATCTGTCCGTCATAATATTTTAAAACTTCGAGCTTTTCATAAGGAGGATTCGGAATGGCAAGTTCTGTATAAAGTCTTGTTTTTACTTTAAGTTCAACGTAAACTCTATCTCCTACTTTTGGCCAATACGATATATTGATTGGTAAATCATCTTTTGAAAGTAAGACGTGTTTATTAATACCGTTATGTAAAAAAATACCTAAGTTTTCTTCAATTGACATCACGTCAAGAAATCCTTTTTGACCTACTTGAATGATTGGCTTATCCATGGTAGCAGCAAGTCTTTTATATGCATCCATGTATAAAAATACATCAATCATTTGACCGATTTCAAGTTCATGTGCTTCTTTTGCATGTAAAAAAACTTCTTCGTCTTCGCAAATGATTGCATAGCCAATATCTGTTTTTCTATCGACCAAACATGTGTAGTTATATCCTTGTATTAATGCCATATTTTCACCACTTGTATTGTATCATAGAACATATAAAAAGTGAGGATTATCCTCACTTTTTATGTTTATTTTGAAATTTCTAATGTGCTAATGACATCTTCATATCGTTCGATGAGTAAGTCTTTAAAAAAACGGATGAGTGGGTTGATATCTTTTTCACTTTTAAAGATTTCAAGTGTTTGAATATAAGCATCTTTTAAACGTATCGGAATGGAAATAGGGAGATATTGAGCTTTCATTAAATAATAATTTAAAACGAGTCTTGCGAGTCTTCCATTACCATCTAAAAATGGATGTATTTTGGCAAGTGTTGCATGTATGTACACGGCTTCTTCTAGTGGTGTATCAAATGTTGCTGCATCTAGTGATGAGTATAATTTATGCATACGATCATATACTTTTGCGTGATCAGTTGGTTGATGCGTTGAACCCATCATTTGAATGTTGACATTTCTGTAAACACCACCTTGAAAAATACCATCGACGACCATTTCATGTAAATCTTTTAACTTTTCTTCAGTTAAGTCTTCTTTGTGATTGACCATTGATATAATATGTTCAAATGCTTTTAAATGGTTTAGTACTTCTTTTTGTTCACGTTCTGAATATTCTAGTAAAGATTTTCTTTCAATGAGTTTCTTTACGTCTTCGAAAGGTATACGATTTTGACCTTCTAAACTAATTGCATCATAGGTATATACAACTTTAAATCCCTCCAAAACATGATCTAAAGCGTCTTGATCCACTTCTTTAAGAATGTTTTGAAGGTGATTTCGCTGTACCTCTAAAATGTCTTTCTCCATATTCAATTTCTCCCGCTGTTTTTTTTTATTATAACAATAAATGATAGCGATTTCAAGGTTCTATAAAAAAAAGAAGGGGGATACATTTGTATCCCCTTAAAACCTATTGAATATTATTGTTTAGTAACATTCGCAGCTTGTGGACCACGATCGCCATCTTTAACATCAAATTCTACTTGGTCACCTTCTTGAAGTGATTTGTAACCTTCAGACTGAATTGCTGAGAAGTGTACAAAAATGTCTTTGCCTTCTTCTGAAGAGATAAATCCGTATCCCTTGTCAGAGTCAAACCATTTGACTGTGCCTTTCATGTAAATCTCCTTAATTTTTTCATGTGTTTAACCACACATGTGTCATTATACATGAAAGAAGCGAATAATACAATCTTTTTTGATTATTATTCAAATTGACTTTGAAACAATGATGCATAAAATCCTTTCTTCTCTAAAAGAGATTGATGCGTACCAAGTTCAATCATTTTACCAAAATGAATAACCATAATAAGATCTGCATCTTGTATGGTTGATAGGCGGTGTGCAATCACAAACGTTGTTTTATCTTTCATGAGTGTTTTCATACTTTGGTGAATGTTGATTTCCGTTTCAGTATCCACATTTGACGTTGCTTCATCAAATATAAGCATTTTTGATGAAGATAACATCGCACGTGCGATAACAATCAGCTGTTTTTGACCTTTTGAAATACTCGTACCATCGTTTTTTAATATGGTGTCATATCCATGTTCTAAAGATTCTATGTAATCATGGATATGCGCTGCTTTTGCAACTCTAATAACATCGTCTCGTGTAACATCCCCGTTACCATAAGCGATATTCTCATGAATTGTTCCATAAAAAGTCCATGAATCCTGTAAAATCATCGAAAATGCTTTTCTTAAACTATCTCTCGTGTAAGATAATACCGGTTTTTGATCAAGGGCAATACCCCCTACTTGAGGATCATAAAAGCGCATCAGTAAATTAACAAGTGTCGTTTTACCTGAACCTGTAGGCCCAACAATGGCGACAACTTTTCCTTGAGGTGCATCAACATTAATATGCTCAAGTACAGGTGTCTGTCCATCATATGAAAACTGAATATCTTGTAGTTTTATGTCTCCACCTTGCATGTCGTATTCAACTGCATCTTTGTGATCTTTAGATTCTTCTTCACTATCTAAAACTTGAAAGACGCGCTCTGCAGCAGCAAGTGCACTTTGAATTTCAGCAAATAATCCTGATAATTGATTAATAGGTCCTGAAAAACGTCTAGAATAAAGCGTGAAACTTGTTAGAATTGCTAACGTAATCAGATTTCTAATGTATAAAATACCGCCAAATATACCGACAAGTGCCATTGATAAGTTTGAAATAAATCCGACACTTGGCATGACAGCGGTTGAATAATAGCCTGCTTGATAAGAGGCTTCAGTCGTTTCTTGATTAATGACATTAAAATCATCATTCACTTCTTTTTCTACTACATAAGCTTGAATGGTTTGTATACCGGTAATCATTTCTTCAGAAAAACCATTCAATTCACCTAATTTTTTATTTCTAATTCTAAATTTTTGTTTAACAACTTTAGATAAGATCGTCGTAAGGATGATGGTGAGTGGAATTGTAAACACAAAAATTAACACAAGTAACGGTGCCGTCACGATCATGACAGTCAGTGACACAATGATGGTTAAAAATGATGTAAGTAAGACAATGACATCTCCAGCTAGAGATTGATTAATAGTATCAATGTCATAAGTCATTCGTGAGATGATGTCCCCTGTTTGATGTGTATCAAAATATTGAATTGGAAGACGATTGAGTTTATTAAATACGTCTTGACGCATTTGAAAGACGACTGATTTCGAGATATCAATCATCATAACAGAAAGGACATAAAGTAGGAGTGCACTCAGTATATAAAAGACAATCATTAATGAAGCATAGAAAAAGACTTGATCAAAATCAACGCCATTTTCCATTGCACCAATGGTTTGTCCAGTTAAGTATGGTCCTATTAAGGAAAATGCATTTGATACAAGCGTTAAGATGAGCGCGAGTATTAATTTAAATTTATAATGCATTAAATAATCCCAAAGACGTTTATAGACATAGGACTTATTTTGAACGCGTTGTTTACTTGTTTCTTTTGGAGGACTAAATTGCATCATCATAAGATGGCACCTCCTAATTGATGTTTAACAATGGTTTGATAAGATTTGTGTTTTTGTAAAAGTTCTTCATGCGTGCCAGCATCGATGATTTTTCCATGATCCATATATAGGATGAGGTCACAATGTTTGATGGATGCAATTCTTTGGGCAATAATAACCATGGTTGTTTGTCCATAGTGATCTTGAAGCGTTTTTCTAAGGCGTTGATCCGTTTGATAATCCAGTGCACTCGATGCATCATCTAAAATCAGTAAATCAGGTTTTTTATAAAGTGCTCTTGCAATCAATAGACGTTGTTTTTGACCACCTGAAATGTTTGTTCCTGAAGTTGTAAGCGTTGTATGGATGCCTTCTTCTTTGTCAAAAACAAAGGATGCTTGAGCATCTTGAAGGACTGTTTCAATGTCTTTTTGATCATGATGTAAGGTGACATTAAATGCAATATCGTCATGAAATATCATATCTTGTTGTAAGACTGCACCAAAGTGATGTCTTAGTGAATGCAGTGTATAAGATTTTATGTCTTTTCCATAAAT
>CAZYNC010000052.1:0-4357 GCA_964648785.1 uncultured Acholeplasmataceae bacterium | reverse complement strand
TACAACGAAACGTATTACCTTGTGGTTTAGGTTGTCGAGATACACTTCGTTTTGAAGCAAGTTTACCTTTATATGGTCATGAGCTATCTGAAGATATTCAACCTTATGAGGCTGGTTTAGGATTTGCAGTAAAAAAAGAGCTATTTATTGGATCTGAATATATCCTTGCAAACAAAGATAACCTCACAAAAAAACTTGTAGGGATTGAAATGATTGATAAAGGAATCCCTAGAGCAGATTATCTCTTATATCTAGGTGATAAAAAAGTTGGTTACATTACAACTGGATACTTATTACCCACACAGCAAACAGGACTTGCATTAGCCTATGTTTCAATCGATGCCTCAGCGATTGGTACTGAACTCTTTGTTGAAATTAGAGGCAAAAAACTCGCGTGTAAAATTGTAAAAAAAGTATTTATGAAAAAGAATTATAAAAAAGGGGACTAAACTATATGGGAACAAAATGGTACTCATCTTCTGATGAATGGATTTTAGTTGAAGTTGATCAAGTATCGGTTGGCATTACGCAATATGCCGCAGATCAACTCGGTGATATCGTTTTTATAGACTTACCTAGTGTAGGTCAACGTATTGAAAAAGAAGGTGTTTTTGGTGCAGTTGAATCTGTCAAAGCCGCAGCTGATTTATATGCACCTATTTCAGGAGAAGTCATTTCTGTTAATGAAGCACTTTTAGATGCACCAGAATTACTGAATCAAGATCCTGAACATACATTTATCATGACGCTAAAAATTGATCAATTAGAGACTGAAGGACTCATGGATGAAGCTACTTATTTAGCTTCAAAATCCTAGGAGACTATATGCACAAATATTTTCCACAAACACTAAAAGATCAGCAAAAGATGCTTACAGATATTGGCGCAACTTCCATTGATGATTTATTTCAAGCGATACCCGATTCATTAAGATATCGTGGTGAATTTGATCTACCGCCATCATTAGGTGATTTTCAACTGACAAAACTGATGCAAGAAAAACAATCCATGAATCATCAGTTGACAGTTTTTAGAGGTGCTGGAGCCTTTGATCACTATATCCCTACTGTTGTCAGAAGTATTACGTCTAGACAAGAATTTTTAACGTCGTACACGCCTTATCAACCCGAAGTTGCTCAAGGCACCTTACAATATATTTTTGAATATCAAAGTATTGTTTCTGAACTTACAGGGATGGATGTGTCGAATGCTTCCATGTATGATGGTTCTACTGCTACTGCTGAAGCAATGTATATGGCTTATGGCATTACAGGCAAGTCCACCATATGTGTATCACGAACACTCAATGATCACACACTTGAAGTCATCAAAACATATGCGTATTTTAGAAATATCAACATTGTATACATCGATGAAATTAACGGGCATACCGATTTATCTCATCTAGATGAACAACTTAAAGATAGCATGGGTATTATTGTTCAATCTCCAAATAAGTACGGTATTATAGAAACTTATGGTGAGTTGAGTCAACTCGTGCATGATCATCAAGGATTATTCATCATGAATCGTGAAGGTCAAGCCTTAACCTTACTAAAAACACCGAAAGAGGAAGGTGTTGATATTGCTTGTGGAGATTTACAAGCCTTAGGTATTCCACTATCATCAGGTGGACCTTATATAGGTTATCTTGCAACAAATCAAGCATACATAAGAAAACTTCCAGGACGTATTTGTGGTATGACAAAAGATGTTGATGGCAAAAGGGCATTCGTTCTTACTTTACAAGCTCGTGAACAACACATAAGACGAGATAAAGCAAATTCTAATATTTGTAGTAACCAATCTTTAAATGCACTTGCGGTAACAGTTTATGTATCGTCTTTAGGTCAAAAAGGATTACAAGAAGTTGCTCAAGCTTGTTTGAATGGCGCATATCATTTTAAGCGTATGCTTTTAGCTACTTCTTTATTTGAAGATGTCTTCTCTTATCCTCACTTTAAAGAATTCACTTTAAAATACAAAGGAAATCCAAGTGATTTAAACAAACTTCTCAAACAACATGGATTTTTAGGACCTTATGTTCATCAGGATGACCTTGTGACATTTGCTGTCACAGAAAAAAGAACATTAGAAGAAATGAAAGCATTTATTGAGGTGATCCAATGAGACCATTTGATCAAACACTCATTTTTGAAAAATCAACCGATGGTAGACGCGCCTCTCACTTTGTCTTTGATTCATTTGAACACGTTTCTTTACCTAAAGAATTGCTTAGACAAGATGAACCAACTTTACCTGAAGTATCTGAATTAGAATTAATGCGTCATTTTATCAACATGTCAACAAAAAATATGGGAATTGAAACTGGTTTTTATCCACTTGGATCTTGTACCATGAAATATAACCCTAAGATTAATGATGAATTAGCAACCTTAAAAGGATTTACTGACATTCATCCGTTAAGTGATGACGAAGATATTCAAGGTATATTATCCATTTATGATGAAACCCAATCAATGCTCTCAACCTTAACTGGTATGGATACATTTAGTTTGAATCCATTTGCTGGAGCTCACGGAGAACAAACTGGACTTATGATCATTAAAAAGTATCATGAGTTAAATGGAAATTCGCATAAAAACGTCATTATAGTACCTGATAATGCGCATGGTACTAATCCAGCATCTGCAGTGATTTGTGGATTTAAAGTCGTTGAGATTCAATCAAATTTAGATGGAACTGTCAATTTAGAAGCACTCGATGCAGTCCTCAATGATGACGTTGCAGGACTCATGCTCACAAACCCAAATACAGCTGGTGTATTTGAAAAAGATATTCGCTTAATTGCAGATAAAGTACACGCAAAAGGTGGCTTACTCTACTATGATGGTGCAAACTTAAATGCACTTGTCGGTGTAGCAAGACCTGCTGATATGGGATTTGACGTGATGCATATCAACCTACACAAAACCTTTTCAACACCACATGGTGGAGGAGGTCCAGGTTCTGGCCCAGTTGGGGTAACAAAAGCACTTAAACATTTACTACCTAATCCTCAAGTCATCAAAGTTCAAGATACATATAAACGTTTTGACCACAAAGATTCGATAGGTCGTGTTGGTGGATTTATCGGTAACACACTCGTTTATTTGAGAGCGTATGTATACATGCGTTCACTAGGTAAAGAACATTTAGTTGAAATTGGACCTCGTGCTGTGTTAAATGCAAATTACGTCAAGCATCAATTACAGTCTTACTTCAATATGCCACTAAAAACATATTGTATGCATGAATTCGTATACGACGGGCTAAAAGGTAACACGGATATTAAAACATTAGATATTGCGAAAAGATTATTAGATTTTGGCATCCATGCACCGACCATTTATTTCCCACTTATTTATAAACAAGCCATGATGATTGAACCAACTGAAGCGGAATCCCTTCAAACACTTGATCATTTTATCAACGTGATGAAGCAGATAGTTCAAGAAGCTTATGAATCACCTGAGATGCTAAAAAATGCGCCACATCATGGTTATGTCAAAAGATTAGATGAAGCGACTGCAGCTAGAAATCCAATTTTAACATATCGACAACTTAAAGAAAAAACACTCTAGTCAGAGTGTTTTTTTATTGGATAACCTTTAATCGAGATATTTTTTTCTTGCAATAACTTTGAAATTGGACAACGTTGATGAGTCTCTTTAACAAATTGATCGATTCGTGTTTGATCCTTAATATCCATATATAATCTTGCTACATAATAAAATTGATATCCTACAGGTGGTCCTTGGTCTAACTCCATGTGGAAGTCAACTTCTGTATAACTCTTGATTGATACACCATGAACCTCAAAAACATAGCGCAGTGTAGATTCTAAACAAGTCGCCCATGAAAAAGCTAAAAGTTCTCCAGGATTAAACCCATTCTCTTGTTTGAGTGTTGGTTTAAAATTAAGTGTACGACCCGATGAAGATGATGATATGCCGTTATCTGCATGCGTATTAGAAATCGTAACAGAATATAGTCTTTTTTTCATATCTTTTCCTTATTGCACGTGTTATAATTCTTTTGTGAAAAAAGAAATTATCGTTATTCTTATCTTAACACTGATTCAAGGAATTGCCCATAATCTTGCACATCCTATTACGCCTAGTTATGTCTCTTACTTAGGTATTGATGATGTCATGTTCGGTATTTTTTTTGCTTCCATGAGTTTAGGTATTGTAATTGGTTCTCCTATGTGGGGCATACTGTCTGATAAAGGTAACCATAGAAAATGGTTAATTATTGGGAATATCATGTACGCGATTGGCCAGATGATTTATGGTTATTCTGAAGATGTAACATGGATGATACTTGCAAGAGTTTTTTCTGGCATTGGTGCAGC
>CAZYNC010000051.1:0-4511 GCA_964648785.1 uncultured Acholeplasmataceae bacterium | reverse complement strand
TAAATCTAGGAGAAACATATGCAACAGTACGATGAATCATCCATTCAAATATTAGAAGGATTAAAAGCCGTCCGTAAAAGACCAGGAATGTATATAGGTTCAACAGATGGAAGAGGACTTCATCATCTTGTATGGGAGATCATGGATAATGCTATAGACGAGGCTTTATCTGGACATGGAAAACAAATTAAACTCACCATTAAACAAGACAATTCAATTATGATAGAAGATCATGGTAGAGGTATACCTTATAAAATGCATGCATCAGGAAAACCTACGACTGAAGTAATCTTTATGACACTTCATGCAGGAGGAAAATTTTCTGAGAATGGAGGCTATAAAGTTTCTGGTGGTTTACATGGTGTTGGTTCATCAGTAGTGAATGCGTTATCTCAATACCTAGAGTTAACTATCTATCGAGATGGAGGTATTTGGTATCAAAAATTTGAAGACGGTGGTTCTAAGGTAAGTCAACTTGAACGTATTGGAGATACCAAAAAAACAGGAACTACGATTACTTTTAAACCTGACCCATCTATTTTTTCTACAACGTTATTTTCATATGAGCAAATTAAAGAGCGTATGCGTGAAACAGCGTTTTTAATTAAAGGTCTGGAAATGATTGTGGTGGATGAAAGAAATCAACACAAAGAAATATTTATGTATCAAGATGGTATTAAAGCGTTTGTACAATTCGTAAATGGTGATGAGAAAGGTTTACACGACATCATCTATTTTGAAGGTACTCAAATTCCTACAAAGAAACAACATGGTATCGAAGTAGAAATCGCCATGCAATTTACCAGTAACTACAATGAGCAACTATTTTCATTTGTTAATAATGTTAGAACAAAAGACGGTGGAACTCATGAAAGTGGATTTAGAACTGCACTCACAAGAGCGATTAATGATTATGCAAGAAAATATCAACTCATCAAAGAAAAAGATACTAATCTTGAGGGAACCGACATACGAGAGGGCCTCACGACAGTGTTGTCATTACGAATTCCAGAAGATTTATTAGAGTTTGAAGGGCAAACAAAAGGTAAACTCGGATCTCCTGACGCTAGAACTGCTACAGATAATGTTACTTATGAACATATCACAACATATTTAGAAGAAAATAAACCCATTGCGTATTCAATTATTGAACGCGCTCAATATGCTCAAAAAGCGCGTGAAGCAGCAAGAAAAGCACGTGATGAAGCCAGAACAGGCAAAGTCAAGAGTAAAAAAGACATCTCACTATCAGGTAAATTATCCCCAGCTCAATCCAAAGACAAAAACATCAATGAATTATTTCTTGTCGAAGGTGATTCAGCTGGAGGTTCTGCAAAACAAGGAAGAAATAGACGTTTTCAGGCGATTTTACCATTAAGAGGTAAAGTCATCAACACTGAAAAAGCAACATTAGAGTCAGTATTAAAAAATGAAGAAATTGGGACAATCATTCACACAATCGGTGCTGATTTTGGCATTAATTTTAATATTGATCAATGTCAATATAATAAAGTCATTATTATGACTGATGCCGATACCGATGGTGCCCATATTCAAGTACTGTTGATGACGTTTTTCTTTCGTTTTATGCGTCCCCTTATTGAACATGGTAAACTTTTTATTGCCCAACCACCTTTTTATAAACTCTCAAAAAAAGGAACAAAAAAACAATCTGTTATTTATGCTTGGAGCGATGACGAACTTAAATCGTATTTAAATAAAGGACAATATACCATTCAAAGATTTAAAGGACTTGGAGAAATGAATGCTGACCAGTTATGGGAAACAACGATGAATCCACAAACACGTAAACTTATCCAAGTCACGATTGATGATCTCAATGTTTCAGATAGACAACTTTCAGTATTAATGGGTGATGATGTTTCACCTCGTCGTGCATGGATTGAAGATCACATTGATTTTGAAGTTACAGATGATTTCGACCCTAACTTAGGAGCTCAAGATGCCTAAACTTAAAGATACCTTAGATACTTTCGTAGAAACACTCCTCAAAGAATCTTTTGAGGATATTTTAGCTGATCGTTTTGGTAGATATTCAAAATATATCATCCAAGATCGTGCTTTACCTGATGCGAGAGACGGATTAAAACCTGTTCAAAGAAGAATTTTATATGCAATGCAACAACTTGGCATGACAAGTACGCAACCTTATAAAAAATCCGCAAGAATTGCAGGGGAAGTCATGGGTAAATATCATCCTCATGGCGATTCCTCAATTTATGAAGCAATGGTTCGTTTATCTCAAGACTTTAAAATGCACATACCACTTATCGATATGCATGGTAATAATGGTTCTATTGATGGCGATAGTGCCGCTGCGATGCGTTATACAGAAGCTAGATTATCTAAAGCCGCTGAACTACTCCTACAAGATATCAATTCAAGAACTGTTCCGTTAGTACCGAATTTTGACGATGAGGAAATAGAGCCTACCGTCTTACCAGCAAAATTTCCTAATTTACTTGTGAATGGTGCAACTGGAATATCAGCTGGTTATGCTACAAAAATTCCACCTCATAACATTCATGAGGTTATTTCTGCTACTATAGCACTTATTAAAAATGACCAACTTACAACACAAGATCTTATGAAACACATCAAAGGACCTGATTTTCCTACTGGAGGATTAGTTCAAGGTTTAGATGGCATATTCCAAGCTTTAGATACTGGATCAGGTAAAGTTGTTTTAAGAGCGACATATCATATTGAAGACATTAAAAAAGATCAACAAAGCATCATTATCGATGAGATTCCATATGAAGTCAACAAAGCTGATTTAGTAAAAAGCATTGATGGCCTTAGACTCAATAAAAAATTAGATGATTTACTAGAAATACGTGATGAATCTGATCAAGAAGGATTACGTATTGCCATTGATTTAAAAAAAGGCAGACAACCTGATTTATCGATTAATTACTTATTTAAACATACAGATTTACAAGTTAATTATCATTACAATATGGTGGCAATTCTCAATCACCGACCTGAACAAGTTGGGATTATCCCGATACTTAAATCATATATTTATCATCAAAAAGATGTCATTACAAATCGTACGAATTATGACTTGAAACGCGCTCAAATACGCCTTCATATTGTAGAAGGACTCATTCGAATGGTATCGGTTATTAATGATATTATTGCAATTATACGAGCTTCTAAAAATAAACAAGATGCAAAAGATAATATTATCAGTACATTTCAGTTTTCACAAGAACAGGCTGAAGCTATTGTGACATTACAACTTTATCGTCTATCTAATACTGATATTACATCACTTGAAAATGAGTCAAAAGAACTTCAAGAAAAAATTAATCACTATCAAGCTATTTTAAATTCTGATGAACGTTTATCTGAAGTCATTATTCAAGAATTAGAAGCAACAAGTAAGCTTATAGGAATAAAGCGTCGATCTGTCATCGAAGAGCATGTAGAAAATATAAAAATTGATGAAAAAGACTTAATTGTTGAAGAAAATGTCATGATTGGTTTTACAAGAGATGGTTACTTGAAACGTTCAAATTTAAAAAGTTTCCAACTATCAACTCAAACTGGATTAAAATCTGAAGACACACTGATTTATTTAGAAGAACTCACGACACTACACCATTTAATTATCTTTACAAATTTAGGAAATTTTGCATTCATACCAATCTATAAAATTGATGATCAAAAATGGAAAGATTTAGGTGTTTACATCAATAATATCGTACCATTTGAAGATGGTGAAATGGCAATAAAGATATTTGCTTTTAAAACATTTGATGCTTCAAAAACGTTTGTTCTAGTTACAACTCAAGGACAAATTAAACATGTATCATTAGATCAATTTGAAATGGTACGCTATCAAAAAACAACACGATGTATGGTATTAGACGATGGTGATATTCTCGCAGATGTCTCACTTGCAATGCATCCTTATATTTCGGTAATTTCAAAAAATGGTAAAATGCTGAACATGTCAAGAGATGATGTTCCTTATTACGGACTCTCTGCTAGAGGTGTTAAAGCTATGAAGTTAGAAACAGATGATTACATTACTGCAGTCACAACATTTGATATAGACAATGATATTCATCTTGTCTCTTCAAGAGGACATCTAATTACACTAAAAGCGAGCGAACTACCAATTTCTAAACGCTTTAGAAGAGGATTTACCGCAATTGAAGAAGTGAAATCACAACCACATATTATTCATTATATGAAATCAACACCTCAACACGTTAGAGATGATCTTTTCATGCAATCTTTTAGTGATAAATCTTCAATAAAAGAACCATTAAAATTATTAGTTGCAAAAGAAAATAAGTTTGGTAAACCACTCTTTAAAAACAAAAAAGAGATTCACTTACAAAGCTATATTTATTATGAGGAAGCGGATACTTATCAACAACTTATAAAAACAAATGATTCAAATGATGTGAGTTCTCTAGAAACTAATACAATGATTGAAAACAAAGATGACATGATCCAAAACAACACAGAAAAAA
>CAZYNC010000050.1:1505-4533 GCA_964648785.1 uncultured Acholeplasmataceae bacterium | reverse complement strand
GATCTCATTTTAGATGCACAGACTATTTCTGGAAAACAAATTGAAATTGTAGCTTCACCATGGTCACCTCCATTTTGGATGAAAGATAATCAATCTGCTATAAAAGGTGGAAAACTTCTTAAAAAATATTACAGACTTTGGGCAAACTATATCGTATTATTTATTAAAGCCTATCAAGAAAAAGGAATCAATATTCAAGCGTTAACCATTCAAAATGAACCAATGGCAAATCAAAGATGGGAATCTTGTTTGTATGATGCAGAAGATGAAAAAGAAATGGTTCTCGTTTTAGGTGAAGTATTAAAAGAACACTCATTAGATATCAAGCTATATATTTGGGATCATAATCGTGATGAAATGTATGAACGTGCTTCTTATATATTAAAAGATAAACAAGCATCTTCATACGTCTATGGTATCGCATTTCATTGGTACGATCAAAACCAATTTTTAGAAGTCAAAAAAACTCATGACGCATTTAAAGACAAACACCTCCTTTTTACAGAGGGGTGTCAAGAAGGTGGACCTCACTTACATTCATATGCTGTTGCTGAAAGGTACGGCAAAAATATGATGTATGACATCTTTCATGGAACGGAAGGTTATATTGATTGGAATTTGTTTTTAGATACAACAGGTGGACCAAATCATGTGAATAACTTATGTTCTTCACCTGTAATGGTTGATGTATTTCCTGAACAACCAATACTCAATCCATCGTATTATTACATTAAACATTTCTCAAAACATATTACAAAAGGATCAAAACGCATCATATCATCTTCTCAATCTATTATGCATAATGTTTTTTTAAGACCAGACGGAGCTTATGTGATTGTTTTAATGAATGATCAAGAACATGATTATCACGTTTATTCAAGGCATTCTCTACTTAAATTCGATACAAAATTACCAGCTCATAGTATACAAACAATCGTCATCAAATAAAAAGTATGTAACCCTTTACATTTAAACTGAATTTCTTTATAATAGATTTAGGAAATCGGTTTCCAAAGAGGGGCATAATGATTAAAAAACAACATATTCGTCATAATCAAGGAATATATTTTCCTTTAATGAATCAAAAGGGGTTGAAAGGTTATATCACTCCTTTTTTTGCTGGACATCTCGCGCTTGATCACGATCACTATGTATTAGAACCAACTTCAGAAAGACAAATGTATCAACCAACATCACGTAATGTTATGTTTTTTATTGATGGTAAACGTTATGATTTAAATGGTCAACTAGAGCACCAACAAGAAACAACCATTTTATACGAAACAGGATTAGGCTATCAAAAAGTTACGCGAGAAGAAGATAATATCCTCGTAGAAACAACAAGTTTCCTTGTTTCGGAAACAAACATTGAACGTCACTTTATTAAAATTACAAACAAAAGATCATCTGCAGTGTCATTTCAAGCTGTTTCAGCAATAGAACTTTATGGAAGATCAGCAGAAAATCAACGTGACCATCGACATGTAACCTCACTACTCAATGTTACAGACATATTACCTCATATGCTTACGATGACGCCAACGTTACATTTTGATGAAACTGGTCATCATCAAAATGAACTTTCATATGGTGTTTCCTTTAAAATGGAAGGATATGGTAATATCGGTGCATCGCCTACTTTAGATCGTTTTATAGGAAAGGGTTCTTTGTTATTTCCTAAAGGATTAGATGATATTGTAACATCTGGTACATTTTATGGATATGAGACGATTGCGTCATTTCAAACTGAAAAGATTGAGTTAAAACCGAATGAAGACATTTCTATTTTAATAGGAATTGGAGTTGCTGATCATAAAGATGAACTCAAACACATGTTAGAAGATAGTTTAGATGTGTCTACATTTATGTCCGAGCTTCAACGAAGTGAAGCTTTCTATCAGCCTTATATTGATGATTTATCGTTTAAACTTATATCTAATGACGTATCAGATAGACTTCAGTTTGTATCGCTTCAACCTTTATTTAGACGCGTGATGGGTAACTCTTATTTACCTCATCATGATTATGGAAAAGGTGGAAGAGGTTGGCGTGATTTATGGCAAGATCTCATAGCTTTAAATATGTATTATGATCCCAAAGTTTATGAGATGCTTTTTCAGTATTTCAAAGGAGTCCGATTAGATGGATCCAACGCGACGATTATTGGTGATAAGCCTGGATCGTTTAAAGCAGATAGAAATGCCATTTCTAGAGTATGGTCAGATCATGGTGCTTGGCCACTTATAACGTTATTGATGTATATACATGAAACTGGCGATGTGCAATTTTTGATGAGAAAACAGGCATATTTTAGTGATCACTTATACGGTTATGGAACTATACAAACAAAAACCAAACCACACTTTACTTCTTATGAAGGAACTATTTTAGAACACTTACTTATTCAGCATGTTGTTGCACTCCATCACTTAGGTAAACATGGTTATGTAAAACTTATGGATGCTGATTGGAATGATGGTCTTGACATGGGTCATCAACATGGTGAGACGATTGCCTTTACGATGATGTATGTCAATAACATAAAAGCAATGATAGAACTCATTGACCATCTTGAAGAAGAGACGTTTGAATTATATGCACCGTTATATCAATTGTTGTTAGAGGAAATTGACTTAAACTCTTATTTTGATTTTCATGCTCAAAATATCGAAACACGCATGATTCAAAAACAACCATTAATTAATGCGTTGCAATCACTTTATGATCAACACCACAAGCACTTGCAACAAGCATTCAAAGATGACGTTTTCCAAAGTTACTATGATCATCAAGGACAACTTTTAGATGATTCAAATACAGTCATGTTGACGGGACAAGCAATGGCATTGCTCAACAATATCGCGACATCTGAACAAGCTAAAAAAATAGCTTTAAAAACGAAACAAGTACTGTTTAAAGAACAATTAGGTGGATATCAATTAAATAGTCTCTACGATAAAGAGAAACATCCTCTAGGACGTGCCTTTTATTTTGCATATGGACATAAAGAAAATGGTGCAGTATTTTC
>CAZYNC010000050.1:0-1405 GCA_964648785.1 uncultured Acholeplasmataceae bacterium | reverse complement strand
TAGGACGTGCCTTTTATTTTGCATATGGACATAAAGAAAATGGTGCAGTATTTTCTCATATGGCGATGATGTATGCATTTGGTTTATATCAATACAATCTTAGACATGAAGCACGAGAAGCGTGGCTGACTATTTTAAAACAATCCATGAATATAAACAATCAAGTGTATGAAGGAATTCCAGAATATTTCAATGACGAAGGTAAAGGAAAATATTTATACTTAACAGGTTCCGCTTCTTGGCTATTATATATTCTTAGACAACAAGTGTTTGGACTACAGTTTCATTTTGGCAAATTATACTTAAAACCAAAACTAATTAAAGAAGATTTTATTGATCAACAAGCATCAATAGAAACGATGATATTCGGTAAACATACAACGTTAATCTATCATTTAGAAAACAGTTTAAATAATGATGAAATCATCAAGATCATAGCAGATGAAGAGACTATTTCATTACCTATTGAAAAACATTATAAGACAATACATGTCTATTTAGGAGAAAAACATGGGATATAAACTTATATTTGAAGATCGATTTGATCAAGGTAAAGTTGATTTAAACACTTGGACTTTCGAAACTGGTGGGCATGGATTTGGTAATAAAGAATCACAATATTACACACCATATCCACATAATGTTCAACTTGATAAAGGGTATTTATCCATTATTGGAAGAAAAGAAAACTATGACAATAATCAATACACAAGTGCAAAAATTACGAGTTACCCAAATCGCCTTTTTACGTACGGTAAGCTAGAAGTCGAAGCCATTCTTCCTAAAGGAAATGGTACTTGGCCAGCAATATGGTTATTAGGTAAAAACTTTAAAGAAGGTACACCGTGGCCTTTATGCGGAGAAATTGACTTGATGGAACATGTAGGTAGCAATCCTAACCATATCCATTTTAGTTTGCATTCAAAAGCAAGACATTTCACACAAGGTAACCAACTTACACATGTAGAAGTGATTGAAGATGTCTATGAGAAACCACATGTGTACGGCATGATTTGGAAAGAAAATCATATCACGTTTTTACTTGATCATAAAGTTGTAGCTTCATATGAAAAACAACCCGATGAGACAGAACATGAATGGCCATTCAATCAGCCATTTTACTTAATATTTAACACAGCACTAGGTGGTTCATGGGGAGGTCCAATTGATGATACAATGCTTCCAACTGACATGCAAATTCATCGTGTTAGTTATTACACGGAGGATGAATGAAAGATAAAAAAACGATTTATACAATCGCAGAAGCACTCGAGTTATCTCCTGGAACGATTTCAAAAGTTCTCAATCAAAACGGAAACGTATCAGATTCAACTAGGGAACGCGTCTTAAAATATATTAGAGAAGTAGGATATGTTCCTGCAAAAAGTGCAAGAAATTTAAAATC
>CAZYNC010000049.1:0-4619 GCA_964648785.1 uncultured Acholeplasmataceae bacterium | reverse complement strand
TTTTTAAAAGATGTTCCACAAATAACTGGGAAAAATTCAACTTTAAGTGTTCCTCTACGAATGGCTTTTTTGATTTCTTCATTTGAAACCGTTTCACCTTCGAGGTATTTCACCATAAGGTCTTCATCAAATTCAGCGACAGCTTCAATGAGTTCAATGCGTTTTTCTTCAGCAATCGCTTTTAAATGCGCTGGAATCTCAATTTCTTTTGATTCTTCTGCCATTTCACCATCATATTGTGATGCTGTCATTGTGACCAAATCAATAATGCCTGTAAAATCAGCTTCAGCACCAATTGGCCATTGAATCGGAACAGCTGTAACCCCTAAACGATCTTTTAAGGATTCGATTGCAGCTTGAAAATCTGCACCAATTTTATCCATTTTGTTGATGTAAACAATACGTGGAACTTTATAATCCGTTGCTTGTCGCCACACTGTTTCTGTTTGAGGTTCTACACCTGCTTGTGCATCTAAGACTGTGACAGCACCATCTAATACACGAAGTGAACGTGACACTTCAACCGTGAAGTCAACGTGACCTGGGGTATCGATGATATTAATTCTGTGGTCTTTCCAAAAAGCAGTTGTTGCTGCAGATGTAATGGTAATACCACGTTCTTGTTCTTGTGCCATCCAGTCCATGGTTGCAGCACCATCATGAACTTCACCTATTTTATGAATACGACCTGTATGATATAAGATTCTTTCAGTTGTTGTTGTTTTCCCAGCATCAATATGTGCCATAATACCTATATTACGCGTACGTTCTAATGGGTATGCTCGAGACATTATATACTCCTTTTACCAACGGTAGTGTGCAAATGCTTTATTAGCTTCTGCCATACGATGTACATCATCACGTTTTTTAACAGCAGCACCTAAACCTTGAGACGCATCTAAGATTTCTTTTGCTAAACGTTCTTCCATCGTTTTTTCATTTCTTA
Organism: uncultured Acholeplasmataceae bacterium; assembly: GCA_964648785.1. Classification (GTDB taxonomy): domain Bacteria; phylum Bacillota_I; class Bacilli_A; order Acholeplasmatales; family Acholeplasmataceae; genus UBA8290. The sequence continues at coordinate 3,673 of CAZYNC010000049.1, read as the reverse complement.
AACGTGCATATTGAATTAACCAACGTAATCCTAATGTTTGTTTACGGGTTGCTCTTACTTCAACTGGCACTTGATAATTTTGTCCACCGACGCGTCTTGAACGTACTTCAATAACCGGTGAAATATTGTTTAAAGCTTCATTAAATACTTCAATAGGTTCTCTGCCTGTTGCTTCTTTGACACGATTAAACGCACCATAAAGAATACTTTGAGCAGTTCCTTTTTTACCATCTAGCATGATTGTATTGACGATTCTAGTGACCAATTTTGATTGATAAATTGGATCTGGTAATACATCACGTCTAGCGATATGGCCTTTACGAGGCATATCATCACCATCTTTCTTTTAATTTATAGGTTACTTATTATATTATTTTTGTTTTGGGCGTTTTGCGCCGTATTTACTACGAGCTTGTTGACGATTTTGAACACCAGTAGCATCTAATGTTCCACGAACAATGTGATAACGTACACCAGGTAAGTCTTTCACACGTCCTCCACGAATTAAGACGACACTGTGTTCTTGAAGTGTGTGTCCGATTCCTGGAATGTATGCTGTTACTTCAGTACCGTTTGATAAACGAACACGGGCATATTTTCTTAACGCTGAGTTCGGTTTTTTAGGTGTCATTGTAGTAACACGGGTACATACACCACGTTTTTGAGGTGAACTATAGTCACGTTCTGTTTTTTGTAACGCATTAAATCCGTATCCAAGTGCTGGAGACTTTGATTTATAGGTTTTATTGGTGCGTCCGTTGCGTACGAGTTGAGCGATTGTAGGCATTGGATCTCCTTTCTTTACACATATCCATGTGTTTCATTTTTCTTTTCAAAATAATATTTGGCTTTGTCAAGCCAAATATTTTATTCTATATCGATGTGTTTTTATCACAGCAATTGTATTTTATTATAGGTTGAGTCATAAGTCAAGTTTTTAACTTATCTTTTTTCTTTAAAAAACCCATACATAGACCCAAGTAAATGATTGGCGAATGTTGTAGAGATAATTCTTTTTAAAAAAAGTAATGCTTTATATTTCGTGCCAACTGTTACTTGAATCGGCATGTGTTTCTTTTTGACAAGTGATGCTACTTTTTGTGCAATCACAATTGGTGGCATACCATTTTGTTCATCTTTTTCCATCGTTGCAACAGATTTCTTCACACGTGCGCCGTATTCAATGGTGGTTTGAGTGTTTTTCTTTCTTTGAGATGTAAAGCCAGTTTTTATGTCTCCAGGCATGATTGCACAAACCGAAATACCAAATGGTTTGACTTCGTTTTGAAGTGCCCAAGAAAAATTATTGAGTGCTGCTTTCGATGCTGAATAAAATGCTTGAAATGGGATTGGAAAGACACCTGCTAGTGATGTTATGTTGATGATTTTAGTGTGTGATTGTTTTCTTAAGTAAGGTAGTGCGACTTGAATGACTTCAAATGCTCCAAAAAAATTAACATCAAACATTGCTTTTGCATCCATAAGTTCTGTATCTTCAATGCTTCCTGAAATACCCATACCTGCATTGTTGATGACAACATCAATATGCGCTTCTTTCTCGTAGATGGTCTCAAATGCTTTTGATATCTCATCTTTTTTTGTGATGTCCACTTGCATACTGATGAACGTTGATTCATGAACTTTTCTTCTTGAAAATCCGTAGACTGAATGTCCTTTTGAGCCAAGTAATTCACAAATGGATTTCCCGATACCAGATGAGGCCCCCGTTACAATCACAACCATTATTCTTGAAGATCCTTAAGTTGTTCTAACACCTCAGCAATGATTCCTACCACTTTATCGATTTGTTTTTTGGTATGGGTTGCCGTGTAACTTGTTCTAATTAAACATTCTCCCATCGGTGTTGCGGGTGGTAAAACTGGGTTGACATACACGCCTCTTTCAAAAAGCATATTACATGCAACCATCGTACGTTTAGGTAAATAGGTATAAATAGGGATGATAGGCGTTTGATCGTTTGTTTCTCTAAATTCTACGCCATGCGCCTTTAAAGATTGACGCATATAGTTGGTGATATCTCTAAGGTTTTTAACTCGCTCTGGTTCTTTTTTTAAAATTTGTAGTGCTGCGAGTGCTGCTGCTGTATTCGCAGGTGGAATTGCTGCAGAGAAAATGTAAGGTCTTGAATTATGTCGAATGTAATTGATCACACGATTTGAAGATGCGACATAACCTCCTAAGCTCGCAAGTGATTTAGAGAAGGTTCCCATCACAATGTCAACTTCTTTCATTAAGTTAAAGTGTTCATGCGTTCCTTTACCGTGAGCTCCCATGACACCAAAACCATGCGCATCATCGACCATGACACGAACGTCATATTTTTTCTTAAGTTCAATGATTTTAGGTAAGTCACAAAGATCCCCTGTCATTGAGAAGACTCCGTCTGTAATAATGATGAGTCCTTTTTCAATCTTTTTCTCAGTAAGTTGTGCTTTTGTTTTAATAATTTTTGCTTCTAAGTCTGCCATATCGTTATGGTTATATCGTACGACTTCGGCATATGATAATTTGATACCATCATAAATTGACGCGTGATTTTCTTTATCTGAAAAAATAATATCGTTACGCCCTGCGATTGCAGAAATGATACCTAAATTGCTTTGGAAACCTGATGCGAAAATAGTGGCATCTTCCATACCAACAAATGCTGCAAGTTCTTTTTCCAATTCAACGTGTAAGTTTAGTGTCCCGTTTAAAAAACGTGACCCTGAAACGCCTGATCCGTATTTTTTGGTTGCTTTTAATGAGGCTTTCACAACATCTTTATGAGACGTTAATCCTAAATAGTTGTTAGACCCAATCATGACAACATGTTTACCTTCCATGACAACCTCAGTATCTTGTTTTGAGGTTAATTCATGAAAATATGGATAGTATCCTTGCTCTTTCGCAATATCGGCAGTGACGTAATCATCACACTTTTTAAAGATATCCATGATATTCTCCTTTTAGCTATTTATTATAGCTAAAGCTATTATACTAAAATTTTTAAAAAATTATTAAAATTTGACTGTTTTCTGATTTAAATACGACAGTTCAATCGCAATCTTAGCAGCAAGTGTTGCATTATGATAGACAAGTGCTTTGTTTGCTTCTAATGAAGCGCCTTTTGTGAGGTCTTTGACTGTTGATAGTAAAAATGGTGTTGTCTCTTTTCCCGTAATCTTTTTTTCTTTTGCAAGCATTAAAGCTTGTTCTATGTAGGATTCAATGATTTTTTCATCCAGGGCATGTGCTTCTGGAATAGGATTTGCAACAACGATCCCACCTGTAAGTGGAAATGACACTTTCTCATAAAATAAAGCGGCAATATCTTTAGCAGAATCTAATCGATGCGTGACTCTAAGTGGTGATGTTCTTGCGTAAAAGCTTGGTAATATATCTGTTTCATAACCGATAATTTCAACACCTTTTGTTTCTAAATACTCTACTGTTAATGCTAAATCTAAGATAGATTTTGCTCCTGCACATACAACACAGACAGAATGTTCTGCTAATTCTTCTAAATCTCTAGAAATATCCATGGTCGTTTCAGCAAAACGATGAACGCCGCCTATACCACCAGTTGCAAAGACTTGTATACCAACTCTAGCTGCAATCAGCATCGTACCTGATACAGTTGTTGCACCATGTTTTTTTTGTGATACAACAT
>CAZYNC010000048.1:0-4729 GCA_964648785.1 uncultured Acholeplasmataceae bacterium | reverse complement strand
TTTTCAAAAATAGCAAATGGAACATGACCTTTTCTAAAACCTTTTACTTCAACATCTTTTTTTGCATGTTCATAAGCATGTTCTAATCCATGCGCAAATTCATGCGGTGTTACTTCAAATGTGTATTTGACTTTTTTGTTATCTAAAACGGTAATATTCATAATAAATCCTTTCTTTTTTCACGTTTATCAACGTTAAATATTATAACATAAAAATTAGTTTAAATCCTCTTATAGTATTCTTCTTACAAATAGTATCCACACATATATTTGAAATCATGGATGATATTGTCTCATTTTTGAAAAATGAACTTGTGATAACAATGAAAAAAGCGTATAATACTTAAGAAAATACTAAGGAAATACGATATGATTACAATTAAAGAAGTAAAAACAAGAAAAGAAGGCCATCTTTTCACAGAATTTCCAAATAAAATGTATAAAAATGTCGATGCTTTCGTGCCTGCTCTTTCTTTAGATGAACGAAATGTATTCAACAAACAAACAAATCCAGTTCATGAATATTGTGATTCGATTCGATTTTTAGCATATCAAAATGGAAAAATTGTTGGTCGTATCGCGGGCATTATCAATTATAAAATTAACGAAGCCTTACAAATAAAGCAAGTCCGTTTCTCAAGAATCGATATGATTGATGACATTGAAGTCACTAAAACTCTTATCAAAGCTGTTGAAGACTGGGGTAAGGGATATGGTTGTGATACGATTATTGGTCCTATTGGTTTTACTGACTTAGATCGACAAGGCATGCTTTTTGAAGGCTTTGAGCATTTAAATATGTTCATTACGATCTATAATCATCCATATTATCCAAAGCACTTAGAATCATTAGGGTTTTTAAAAGATGCCATATGGTCAGAGAAAAAAGTTTTTTCGCCAAAAGAAATACCTGATAAAGTAGCCCGTGGTGCTCGCATTGCCCGTGAACGTTATGGAATGAAACTTGTCAAAGTTAAAAGAAAAAAAGATGTTTATCAACACATTTATCCAGCATTTGATATGTATAATGTCGCTTTTTCAGAGCTTTATGGATTTTTCCCAATTTCAAGAGCTGTCATGGATTATTACATTAAACAAATGTTGCTTCTTGTTCAATTAGATTATTTATGGTTTGTTTATGATCAAGATAATCAAATGGCAGGTTTTGGAGTTGTCATGCCAAGTCTTGCAAAAGCAAATAAAAAATCTAATGGTCACTTATTCCCATTTGGTGTATTCAGGTTACTTAGAGCAACAAAAAAATATGATGTCATTGATTTATACTTCATTGCAGTAGATCCAAAACATCACGGTAAAGGATTAATCGCAATGATGTGGGAAGATGGTTTAAAAACAATGCTTAAAAAAGGCGTTAAGTACGCAGAAACTGGTCCAGAACTAGAAGATAACTTAAAGATGCAAAACAACTGGAAAAACTTTGACAATATAGACCACAAAAGACGTGCTTGTTATAAAAAAGCAATTGAAGTATAAAAAAAGTCCTCAAGGACTTTTTTTTATGTTAATTGAATGTTGTACCATGCTTTACTTTTAAATTTAAACATATTGAGTAATCCTCTTGTAAGTTCATCTAGTGCAAATCCAATAAAAACACCAATTAATCCAAATCCAAGAACAATTCCAAACACATAACTCATACCAACACCCATTAGCGCCATTGATATCATACCCATGAATAAAGGATAACGAACATCACCAGCAGTTCTAAGGGCATTAATAAAAATTAAATTCAACGTTCGACCAGTCTCAACAAAAAAGGCCATCCATAACATTTTTCTAGCGAGTGATATAACTTCTTCATTTGATGTAAAAATAGTAAATAAGTACCCAGAGAATATATTCATGATGAAGGCAACTGCTAAAACACCTATAATGGCAATTCTAAAGGCTTTGAATGTATCCTTGAATCCTTGTTCATGTTTACCTTCACCAATGTAATACCCAATGATAACGCCGTTTGCTGTTGCTAATGCAAAACTAAAGGTAAAAATATAGCCTAATAAATTTAAAGTATACGTTCTTGCTAAAACACTATTAACATCTAATTGATTCACGATTGCAACAATAAACACTTGCATAATATTCCAAGATGTATTTTCAAGTGCACCAAAAAGACCGACTCTTACCATACGTTTTAAATATACTTTATCTAAAACAACACGATGTAACTTCATCCCTAGTAACGTATAACTACCAATAATAAAAATGATCGTTGCAATACCTCTTGACAACATGGTACCAATCGCAGCACCTTCAACACCAAGTTCTGGAATGAACCAAAAACCATAAATCAACATGTAATTGAGTCCGACATTGATCACATTGGACAATGTCATCACGATCATGACATATTTATTTTCTGAAAATACCCTGTACCCAGTTGATAATGACGTACGCATTGAAATGAAAATAATCGAAACGGATGCCCATTTTAAATACACCATCGCATCATCGAATAACGTTGCATCAATACCAACGAGACGTAATAAAGGACCTCGTAAAAAAAACAATAATAACCATAATACGATACTTAAGATAAGTGTTGCATAAAAACCTGTTTTTAAGACATCTTTTGCGCTTTGTATTTCTTCTTTTCCAACATATTGTGAAGCAATGGCACCAATCCCAAGCGCAATCACATTAATCACGATCGCAAACAACAAAAAGAGTGTATTAGCAATCCCAACACTACCTGCTGCATTGTCACTATAATTGGATAACATTAACGTGTCAACTGTACCATATAACATTAAAAAAAGTAATTCGATAATGATTGGTGTTGCAACTTTAAAGAGACGTTTTTCTTTCATTTCATACCTGCCGCAAATACTATAGCATACTCACATAAAAAAGTATATAAAAAAATCACGAATTTTCGTGATTTTAATCTATGATGACGCGTTCAATTTGTTTTTTTGTGTATGATTCATAGAAATCATTAATGTTCATCTGATACATGTTTTCTAATGTCTTGATTGATTCATGTAATTGTTCATCATCACGATTAAGCATGAGTGTCGCTATATAGCGATAAAGCATGAGATCAAAAGATGGATCTTTCTTCAAAAAAGCTAAATATGTTAAATGTTGATAACTAAATTCGATAAACCCAATATCGAGTGATCCATATAATCTTTTTGTAATCCATTTGATATGTTTTTCATACATGATAATATATTTTTTATAATCATCATACTTATGCATTTTTAATACATGCATGCTCATTAAGATCGGTATATCCCAAGATCCGCTTTTAAAAAAGTTTGGATTTGTAATACGTTTTAACATCTTGTGAAGTGAGGATGCATATAAATCATTGACATATAAATATGATAGAATTCCAGCAATATAGCGATTATCTTTAGTTTTTTGCATAAAATCAAAATTTAACATATTGGCTATATTTGATGAAAATTGATGATGATCAAAGACAAGCAGTGATTCATAAATACGATGATAAGTTGATTCTACATATGGATGTTGTTTTAATAAATCTTTAATTTGATCTTCATCACATACATAAGAGATGAGTTCTTCTCTAAGATTATTTATGATGTGATGATGTTGATTGACTTTAGCTTGTAAAAATTGCGAAAACATTGATTTTGGCGATTGATGGATGGTAGCTAAATAGTCGAATATCGATTCAGGTGTTCGATTCAATTTTTTCATCAATAATAATGCTTGGGAAAGTTTTAGTTCGCTTTGATATGTAACATAACGATAATATGAATGCGTACTCATCACACCGTCCACAAAATGGATTACTGATATTTTTTCTTCTTTCCGCAATTGGTCTAATACATCAATTAGTTTCATGATAGAGTCGCTTTGAAAGATGTTAAGTTGAAGGTCATGTTTTGATGATGCTTTTTAATATAACGAATGCTTTCATCATCATCATGAACAGATTGAAGGTGATATATATATGATAATGGTATTAAATACTGATTGAGTAATGTGCGAATTGAGTCATCTTCATCTAATTGATAAGCAATTAAAAATGTTAACACTTCATCAATGACTAATTCACTACCAAATTCATACATTGCTTTTATCAGTTTGTGAATATCGGATATAACTTCTTTTTTATCTTTTCCAAGCTCTAAAGATAGCAATACATCAAACATATATATTTTTATCATCGTGTAGTTTGAAACTCTAATGAGGGTTTTCTTTCCGTTTATCACATCTTTTAAAATCTGTTGAGTTTTTACCTTATTCTCTTTTGACATCCAAGGAAGTAAATGTTCCATTAATATATAATGATCAACAGTCATCCAATTAGCATGCTTTAGAGCATCTAAATTAAGTCCTTTAAACATTTCTTGATTGGCTTTATCTAAAGATAATACTTTGTTATAAACATCTAATTTTAACAAAAACAACGGTAATAAAAACTGATGTGAGCTTGTTTTAAATGATTGAACATCCATGTGTTTTATTTTTTTATTTGCTTCTTCATATTGATCTTGAATGAGCAAATTAAGAAGTAGTGCTTCATCCATATTGGATTCTATTATATTATGTTCAACGTAATACAATAAATCATATAGCGATGTATGCACTCTTTGACAGAGTGCTTCAAGTTTATCAAATGGCATATCGTGTTCTAAATAATGATAGCGTCTGTAACTTCTAACTGACATGATGCCTTCAGTTAATGCCATTTCAGATAATTTTTCTTTTTTTCGTAGTCGTTCTAATTC
>CAZYNC010000047.1:0-4961 GCA_964648785.1 uncultured Acholeplasmataceae bacterium | reverse complement strand
TTTTGAGGAAGTCGATCTCTTCTACCAATAAATTTGACTTTGTGATCGAGTTCTTCTTTTCTGTCTTGAAAAATTTCAATGGGTTTTGTCATTAAGTAGTCGACTTCTTCTTTAGGACGTTTCCAATTTTCAGTACTAAATGCAAAAACTGTGAGTTTTTGAACTCCCAGTTTTCTAATTTCTTTTGTAATTGTAAAAAGATTTTGACCACCTTGATAATGTCCTTGAGATCGAGGTAGGCCTCTTTTACTTGCCCATCTTCCATTACCATCTAAAATGATGGCAACATGAGATGGCACGATGCTTAATTTCATGAAATCTCCCACAAGTATTATACAACAAATATGAATGAATTCATATCTTGAAAATAAAAGGCTTTCGCCTTATATTTTTAAAATTTCTGATGACTTTTCTTTCGTTAATTGATCAACTTTTGCAATGTATTGATTCGTTAATGTTTGGACATCATCCACATAGCCTTTTTCATCATCTTCTGTTAAGCCTAGTTTTTTTAGATGATCGTTTGCATCACGTCTCACATTTCGAATGGCAACTTTTGCATGCTCACCGTGTTTTTCAACATCTTTCACGAGTTCTTTACGTCTTTGTTCTGTTGGTTGAGGCAAAATAAGTCTAATACCTGTACCATCATTGATAGGGTTGAGTCCTAAGGTTGAAGCATGAATTGCTTGTTCAATCTCTTTAAGTAGTGATTTATCATATGGTTTGATATAAAGTTGATTTCCGTCTACAACACTAATGCTTCCGATTTGATTAAGTGGCGTTTCGACGCCATAATAAGAGATCGTGATATCATCTAGTAAACCTGGATTTGCACGTCCTGTACGAATATGTGCAAATTCATGGAGCAAGACATCGCATGCTTTCCCCATCTTTTCTTCAGTTTCTAATAAAATACCATCTGCTTGTTCATTCATGGATTAACCCTCCCAAGATACTTTTGTACCAATAGGTTCTTTTAATACTGCTTTTTTCATGTTGCCTAATGTGTTTAAATTAAACACGATGACATCTATTTTATTTTCATGGCAAATGGAAGCTGCTGTTTGATCCATAACGCCTAATTTTTTGACAAGAATGTCTTCTTGCGTAAGAGTAGCATACATCGATGCATCCTCATGTTTTTTAGGATCTTTATCATAAACGCCGTCGACACCGTTTTTCGCCATTAAAATAATGGGTGCGTCAAGTTCAGCTGCACGCAGGGCTGCTGCGGTGTCCGTTGAAAAGTATGGTGTTCCTGTACCACCTGCAAAAATTAACACGCGTTTTTTTTCAAAGTGTCTCATTGCACGTCTTCTAATGTATGGTTCTGCAACAGTAGAAATCGGAAGAACAGTCATAACACGTGAAGGAACATCCACGCTTTCAAGTGCGTCTTGAAGCGCTAAACTATTCATCACAGTACCTAACATGCCCATGTAATCTGCTTGAGCACGGTCCATACCAAGTTCTTCACCTGTTTTCCCGCGCCATAAATTTCCACCACCAACAACAATCCCGACATCAACGCCTAGCGCGTGAATGTCTTTGATTTCTGTTGCAATTCTTTTTACAGTGATAGGATGAATGCCATACATTCCATCCCCCTTAAGTGCTTCACCACTTAATTTGATTATGACACGTGGATACATAGTTCACCTCTATGATTATTTACGAACTTGACTCATGACTTCTGCTGCGAAGTCTTCTTGTTTTTTCTCAATACCTTCACCAACTTCAAGTCTTACAAAAGATAATACTTGATTGTTTTTTGATGATAAGTATTGTGCAACTGTTTGATCAGGATCTTTTACAAATGGTTGGTCAACAAGGGTGATATCTTTTAAAAATTTATTGAGTCTACCTTCGATCATTTTTTCAACGATGTTGGCAGGTTTACCTTCAGCAAGTGCTTGTTGTGTTAATACATGACGTTCATGGTCAAGTGTTTCTTGATCAACTTGATCACGGTTTAAGTATTGTGGTTTTTGAGCCGCAACATGCATAGAAACATCTTTTGCTGTTTCTTCATCAGCTTTTTCTAAGACGGTTAAAGCAACAATACGTCCGCCCATGTGCTTGTAAGAACCAAATCCTTGTGCATCTGATTTCGTCACACGACTTACACGTCTTAATGTAATATTTTCTCCAATCGTTGCTGTTGCTTCTTTTAAGATAATATCAATTGATTTACCGTTGACTTCTAAAGCTAGAGCTTCTTCAGTGTTCGTAACAGTACTTCCAATGAGTGCTTGACCTACTTGATCAAGTAACGCTAAAAATTGATCATTTTTAGACACGAAATCTGTTTCAGAGTTTAATTCGAATACGACAGCGTCATTTCCATTGATGACAACATTACATAAACCTTCAGCAGCGACTCTGTCTGCTTTTTTCTCTGCTTTTGCGATGCCTTTTTCTCTTAAATAGTCAATGGCAGCTGATACATCACCATTGGTTGCTTCTAATGCTTTTTTACAATCTAACATCCCTGCTCCGGTACGGTCACGCAGTTCTTTAACGAGTTGAGCTGTAATCATTTTATAATCTCCTTTGGTTTTTAATGAAAGAAAAGGGGTCATTTACCCCTTATGCTTGTTTTAATAATTCTACTAATTCTGCTTTTTTAAGGGTTGAGTATCCTGATAATCCTTTTTCTTTAGCAAGATCACGTAATTCTGCGACTTTCATTGCGTCATAATCGACAACATCAGCGGCAGGTTGAGCTTCTTTGACAACGACTGTTTCTTCTTTAACTTCAGCTTCAGGTGCAACTTCTTTTTCTGGAGTTGCTTTTTTTGCTGGTTTAGGTTCAGCTTTTACTGGATCAGCAGCAGGTTTTGTTTCTTCAGCTGGTTTGTCATCACGATCACGTCTAGACGCTTCTTGAGGTGTTTCATCATCGTATTTTTCTACAACGCCACCCATTGCTTCGATACATGCATTCCCCATGACCCATACAAGGAGTTTGACGGCACGGATTGCATCATCATTTGCAGGTATAATATGGTCCACTAAATCTGGATCACAGTTAGAGTCGACAATACCAAAAACAGGTATGTTTAATTTTCTTGCTTCTAAGACAGCATTAATTTCACTACTTGGATCAACAACAAAGATTGCTTCAGGCAATTTCGTCATATCTTTGATCCCGCCTAAGAATTTTTCTAAGCGGTCTCTTTCTTTTAATAATCCTAATACTTCTTTTTTAGGTAATTTATCAAAACTACCATCGTTTTCCATCACGTATAAATCTTTTAAACGCTTAATTCTTTTTTTAATTGTTTTAAAGTTTGTGAGTGTTCCACCTAACCAACGTTGATCAACATAATATTGACCTGTACGGATAGCTTCTTCTTTGACTGCTTCTTGGGCTTGTTTTTTTGTTCCTACAAATAAAACTTTCCCACCTTCAGCGATAATTTGAAATAACGCTTGATACGTACGTTCAATTTCTTCCGCTGTTTTCTTTAAATCGATAATGTGAATGCCATTTCTTGCTGTAAAAATATAAGGTGCCATTTTTGGATTCCAACGACGTGTTGCGTGACCAAAATGTACCCCTGATTCTAATAGTTGTTTCATTGAAACGACTGCCATAATAATATTCTCCTTTTTTGTTTTTTTCCTCTATGCTGCTTAACACCATTCATCTTAGTAGTTAAGACACCCGAATGATGAAACACAACATATGTGTTTTCTTATAGCCTTATTTACTATATCACATTTCATATGGATATGCAACCATATTTGCATTGGTATGAAGGTGTTGATGTTGGATTATGTACTACTTCCAAATCCACCTTTTCTTACAACTGAAATTGGTGCATCATCGTCCGTTTTTAAATACGTTTGAAAAAGTCCTTGTGCGATGCGTTCAAATCTTAAGATCGTGACTGGTTGATCGGTAAAGTTATACAGTGGAACCATGATGTGTCCTTCGTTATCTTGATTGTTGTAGTAGTCAGCATCAATGACACCGACGCCATTACTCATCATGAGTCCTTTTTTAATGCCTAAAGATGATCTTGGGTAGACGAGTAAGACTTCATCTTGGTTTAATGCAACTTTTAATCCGGTAGGGATCAGTTTAATTTCTTTGGGCAGTATAACTACCTCTTCGCATGACGATAAATCATAACCGGCACTATAGAGTGTTTGTCTTTGGGGTAAAGTAATGTGTTCTTGATTAAGGTATGTTACTTTTTCAAATCGTCTCATGAGGACTCCTTTTTACTTGATTGCATTCTTGGATGTGCTTGTTGATACATCTTTTGAATATTTTTATTATCTAAATGGGTATAAATTTGAGTGGACGTAAGTTGTTCATGACCTAAAAGTTCTTGAACACTTCTTAAATCAGCACCATGGGATAGTAAGGTAGAGGCAAATGCATGACGTAACATATGAGGATGCAATTGATAGGTTTCACCTGACTTGTAAATGACTTGTTGAACCATTTTTTCTAAATTTCTTACCGTCATTTTTTTACCTAAACGTGATAAAAAGACATAAGAAGTTTCTTGTTGACCTGTACGAATTAAGACATCTGCACGTTCATATGTTAAATAGTGCGAAAGATTGTCAGCAATCGTTTTCGTGAAAGGTACGTATCTTACTTTTTGACCTTTTCCTAATATTTTAAAACTACGTTCTGAAATATCGACATCTTTTATGCGTAGATTGACGAGTTCACTTGCACGTAACCCGCAACTATATAAAATATCTAACATCACGTAGTTTCTAAAGACAAGCGGTTTTGTTTTATCCATGCGTTTAAATAACGTATGAATTTCATCATCATGAATCCGTTTAGGAAGTCTTTTTTCGATTTTAGGAGATTGAATTTCATGCATGATGTTGATCTCAAGATGTCCTTCTTCAACGCAATACTCGTAATACATACGAAGTGAAGATAGTCTTCTTGAAATGGTTTTAGAACTTTTGTTTTTACTTTG
>CAZYNC010000046.1:0-4965 GCA_964648785.1 uncultured Acholeplasmataceae bacterium | reverse complement strand
AACAAAGCATTTCAAAAAAAAATAAGTTTATTAACTTATTTTTTTTATACTAATCACTCTTTTGAGTTGAAGATATTGTGAAGTTAGGATAGCTAGATGTTTTATGTTCGTGAATATCTAATCCCTCTATCTCTTCTTCTTTTGTTACTCTAATTCCTATTGTCTTTTTCATAACAAGTGCAACAAACAATCCAAATAAAGTTGAAATGAAAGCTATAAATAGTGACCCTAATATTTGTACGAATACTAAATCAACATTTCCAACAATGAGACCTTCTGATTGATGAAAAAAAGCAACGAGGATGGTACCAACGACCCCACCAATTCCATGAACTGATATTGCCCCTACTGGATCATCAATTTTAATTTTTTTATCGATAACTTCAATTGTAATTGTCACAATTAAACTTGTAATGAATCCAACAAATATTGCATTGAATGGTGAAATGACATGTGCACCTGCAGTAATTCCAACTAAACCTGCTAAAACTCCATTGAGTGTTGCGCCAATTGAAGCATGTTTATCCTTTATCCACGTATAGGCAAGTGCTGTAACACCACCCATAGCAGCAGCAATATTTGTTGTTGCAAATACTTGACCAACTATCTCCCTATTTTCTCCAGTGATTCCAAAAGTTGATCCTCCATTGAATCCAAACCAACCAAACCATAAAATAAATATGCCTAATGCTCCTAAAGTTAAGCTATGGCCATATATAATTTTTGATTGTCCATTGACATATTTCCCTATTCTAGGTCCAAGTACAATCACAAATCCTAAAGCAATAAATCCTCCTGTGGCATGAACAACTGTGCTACCTGCAAAATCTATAAAACCTAGTGAACTTAAAAATCCACCGCCCCAGATAAATAATCCATTCAATGGATACATAAATAATGTAACAAGAATACTTAATACAATATAACTAGAGAATTTCATTCTTTCTGCAACACTACCACTAATTATTGTTGCAGCTGTACCAGCAAAAACAGTTTGAAACATAATTTCAGCATTTGAAAATACATTTCCTGGATACATAATTCTAATTCCTATAAAGAAATATATTAAGCTTGCGACAAGGAAATCAATTACATTTTTCATGATAATGTTGGCACTATTTTTTTGCCTTGTAAATCCACTTTCAACTAATGCAAAACCAGCTTGCATAAAAAAAACTAAAACGGTAGCCAATAATATCCAAAGTGTATCAATATCTTGTGCTAACTGTATAAGGTTTATATCATTATTCATAGTTCCCTCCCATATTTAGAATATATTTTCTACTATTATATAATAAAAATGTAAATTTTATATAAAAATTTACATTTTTATTAATCATTTTTTATATTTGAATAAAAAAATAAGTCATTTGACTTATTTTTTTCTACTTATTGCAAATCCTTCATGAGTTTTAATGAATGCATGGACGCGTTTAGAAATTTCATCTCTGATCGCATTCACTTGTTGTAAGATTTCTTGATCTGTCCCAACAAATGCAGCTGGATCTGGTAAATTCCAATATTCTTCATGTAGTGCACCAGGAAATATTGGACACCTTTGACCATTCATTTCATCACACACTTTAACGACAAAGCTATATGTTCTTCCTTGTTTAAAGTAATCAAATACTTCGTTTGTTTCATTTCCTGAAATATCATAACCAAGTTCAGCCATAGATTGAATGACATACGGATTCAATGTGCCTTTTTCTAAGCCTGCGGATTCTGCTATAAATAAGTCTTTACCATAATCATTTAAAAACGTCATCGCCATTTGACTTCGAGCTGAATTATGTACACACACAAATAGTACTTTTACCATGATTTAGTCCTTTTTTTAATTTCATTATAATCAAGAAAAAGAAACGTTGCCGTTTCTTTTCATTATCTTTACTAAGCTTTTACATGATTATCCCACTGAAAATGGATCAAAAGCATCGATGAGTGTCGCATCATCTAACTTAACTTGATTCACTTTTGTTGACACTTCATGATAGGATATTTCGAGTTTTTCTGATGTTTTTGGTAAAACTCCTTCTTTTAAATATTGAATACCCTCGTGAGGTGTTAAAAGTAATGGCATACGATGGTGAATGTGTTTTAAAGCTTCTATTGGTTCTTGTGTAATGAGTGTCGTATGAAATCCGTTTTCATCTTTATTAAAAAGTGCAGCACCAAGCATTGTTTTTTTAAGACGATCAAACACATAAAAAGGTTGTTTGAAATCACCTTGATCTTGCCATTCATAATAGCCATCTAACAGTATTAAACAACGTTTATGTTGATATAAGTCTTTAAAAAATCGAAAGGTTTCTAAGGATTCTTTTTTAGCATTGATATTAAAATATGACTTATCTTTAGAAGCGATCATCATTCCCCAAGATATTTGTCCAACACGAAATCGTTGTCCATCATAAATGATCGTCCAAAGCATCTGTTTTGGTGCGATATTATAACGAGGAAGATCATGAAATGAAATGTCTTCAATCTCAAAATGTTTTTCTAGCAAATCAAGTACTGCTTGCTCATCATGAAGTGTCATTCTCCCACACATGTCAAAGCATCCTATCGATAATCTTTTGATAAATTGGGATCATTCTAGGTTCAGTCACATTGTTTAAATAATCTTCTAAATCAAACCATGCTAAACCTAAATGTTCATCTTCATTATGCAGTAAAGGTAGGTTGTCATCTGCGATTAAGCCGTATGTGATATTTAAATGAAGATGATCTGGGACAAATTTACCTTTTTTCATATGATTTCCTACATATACAACATCAAGGGATATTGGCGAATCCATGACGTGAATAAAAGAGTTAAGTCCTGTTTCTTCTGACGCTTCTTTTAATGCCACTTTTAAACAATCTGGATCACCATCATTATGACCACCAAACCATCCCCAAGATTGATAGATTTGATGAAACCCTAAAAGTACTTTTGTTTTGTCTTGATTGAGTATCATCACAGAAGATGTCACATGCGCAATGAGATTTTCTCTTGATAAAGCATTATCAAAAGCGTTGAGATGCATCAAAATTAATTGTTGATCCATTGCTTCTTGTTCTGTTAATGGTTGATATTGACTAAATACTTCTTTATAATTCGATGTCATATTGAAATCCATAATTGTCTTTGATGTTACCATATTGAATATCAAGTAATAATTGTTTGAGTGTTTTTGTGATGGGTCCAATTGTCTCTGAAATTTTATAGATTCGGTCGTGATATGTCATTGAACCTATTGGAGTAACGGATGCTGCAGTACCACATGCTGCCATTTCATCAAATGATTCAATCTCATCTAACGCGATATTTGTCTCTATAACCTCTAGGCCGAGAACATCTCTTGCAAGAATTTTTAATGTGTCATTTGTAATCGATTTTAAAATGGATTTAGAATTTGGAGTCACGTATGTTTGATGTTTAATACCAAATATATTAGCGCCACCAAACTCGTCTAAATACGTATGCGTTGCTGGATCTAAAAATAATGCATCTTCATAACCTTGACTTTTTGCATCATATTGAATTTTTAAAGCACCACCATAGTTACCACCAACTTTATAAGGTCCTGTACCATTTGGTGCGGCACGATCTTCATCGACAATTAAAAATTTTCCTGCGTCATCACCTTTAAAGTAAATCCCAACTGGTGCAACAACAACGCCAAAAAAATAACTTGGTGCAGGACGTAATCCTAAGTTATGACCTGTTCCAATCATGAATGGACGTACATACAAACTTTGAGACTGATCATAGTCTGGAACATATTTGAGGTTTCTCTTGACAGTCTCTGTCACTGCATACATAAACTGTTCGTCTGAAACTTCAGGCATCATCATGCGACGACATGACATTCTAAAACGTTTTGCATTTTCTAATGGTCTAAAGAGTTGAACACCACCGTCTTGACGACGAAATGCTTTCATACCTTCAAATGCTTGTTGGCCATAATGTAACGATGTTGCTGACATCTCAATATCAAGATTAGGAGATGCACTAAAAACTGGTTCAAGCCATTTTCCATCTTTGTAGTGTTGATGATAATAAATATCCACTATTTGAAATCCAAATGCTTTATTTGCCATGTTTTTCTCCCATCATATCAGAAAGTCTCATACTTCCTTTTCTGGTCATTTTTTTTATATTTGATACATGTTTAAATCTTAATGCTGAAATAGTATCACTATATGAAATATTTCGTACAGGTTCATACCCCAATGTGCCTAAATATTCAAAGCCATGATCTCTTCTTACTTCAACTTTTCTACCATTTGCTTTTGGAAATAACAACCATAATAATCCATCTTTTTTTAAGTGAGGTAAATGGAAATCGATTTTTTCTTTGACTTCTTGAATAGACTCAACATAAAGTAACATGGCATCATAGATATCTTTTTTTTCACACTTAATATTTAATGTGTGATCAAAAAAAACTGCCATATCATCTTTAATTTGAAGTTTTTTTAATAGTTCATTCATATCAGTTCACCATACAACATAAATTGATCTAAATAATGATTTTTAATTGTTTGTTTACTGAGTGTATGCGTATCAAAGGTATGAATATGATCTCGCAATATTCTTACTTGGTACCCTAGAAAGTGACCAGTTTTAATGGTTGCATCTACACAATATTCAATTTGATAGCCACATATATCGATTGTATTGATTCCTTTTTCTTTTAAAGTTTGATGAAGTTCTGTTTGATAAAATGCACTATGATGATATTTTAATATAACTTGTTGATTCACAATATGAAGTAACGAATGCAACTCAGACGTTTGTTTACTTAAATCAAATTCTGAGCCAACTTCAACGTGTCTAATGTAAAAAACGTCCTCTTTTGGATATGTATGAATGATATGATTGATTGCATTTATATTATGATGAAGTTCTTGATCATGTTGAAGTGACAGTGCTTCTTGTATATCAATGACAAGTAAAGCTTTTTTCATACTTAC
>CAZYNC010000045.1:3517-5329 GCA_964648785.1 uncultured Acholeplasmataceae bacterium | reverse complement strand
TGCAACATGTTGTATCCATGAATCAACTGGCCATGACGCTTATGAAGGAAACACCTAAAGACCATATAAGAATTTATGATTTGTTATATCAAGCAAGCTTAAAAAAAGATCCACTTGCAACGTATAATTTGGCGATGATGTATCACTTAGGAGATGGTCTATATCAAGATGATGCAAAAGCTTTTAAACTATTAGATTCCATCAAACAAACTCAATTACCGATGGTACTCTATCAACTAGGTGTCATGCTCATTGAAGGAAAAGGTACGTCGAAAAATGAAACATTAGGCATACAGTATGTAAAAAAAGCTTCTGAAAAGAAATTTAAACTTGCGACAGAATATTTAAAACGCTTAGAAAGTAAAAAAAATCAAGTTACGCTTTATGCATAAAGTCCATATATAGAAAAAAAACACCTATTATAAGGTGTTTTTTATTGTGCGTGCGTTATAATGTCTAACATAATATCTAACGCTTGTTTCATTTGTTGAATAGAAGCAAATTCATATCGACCATGAAATTGATACCCACCTGTACCAAGGTTAGGACATAATAATCCTTCATAAGTTAACCTTGCACCATCTGTGCCTCCACGAATCGGAGAAGTGATCGGTGTTAATCCACATCGTTTGATTGCATCCATCGCTTTTTCGATGATATCAAATCGAGGTTTAATTTTTTCTGCCATATTATAGTACGTATCTTTTAAAGTCAATTGAATAGCTTCATAACCATATTTTTGATTCATAAAATCAACGATGATTTGAAAGGTTTCTTTTTGTTTTTCAAATAGTGCCATATCATGGTTTCTAATAATATAGATACTTTCACCGTGATCAACAGTCGATTTAATATCTGTGAGATGGTTAAAGCCTTCATATCCTTCAGTTAAACTAGGATCAAGTGCTTTTGGTAAAAGTTGATGAAATTCAAATGCTAAATGTGAGGCATTGATCATCTTATTTTTTGACGCACCTGGATGAATACTTTTTCCAATGAAACGGACCCAAGCATGTGCTGCATTAAAGTTTTCATATTCAATTTCACCGACACGAGATCCATCCATCGTATATGCATAATCGGCTTTAAAAAAATCATAGTTGAAATGATTCGCACCACGACCAATTTCTTCATCTGGTGTAAAACATAAATAAATATCCCCGTGTAAGATGCTTGGATTTTCTTTTAAGACTTCGGCGAGTTCCATCATTTCTGCAACACCACATTTATCGTCTGCACCAAGTAACGTCTCGCCGTCGGTAACAATAATATCTTCACCAATGACGTGTTGTAAACTTGGGAATTGTTTAGGGTGCATGGATAAGGTATTATTTAACGCAATCTCATCACCTTGATAATTGTAAATGATTCTTGGATTAACTGGATAACCTGGTGCATCAAACGAAGTGTCAACATGTGAGACAAATCCAATTGGTGTCATACCTTCGGTGTTTTTCGTTATCTTGCAGTATGTATATCCTAAATCATCTAAAAAAGCATCTTTATATCCCATAGCATGTAATTCAGCAACAAGTAGTTTAGATAAATCTTTTTGTTTTTCTGTTGATGGTGTTTTTTCTACATATGGATCTGATTGTGTGTCGATTTTGACATATCGTAAAAATCGTTCTGTAAGTCTTGTCATATAACCTTCCTTTAACAAACATTATAACAAAATTATTCTTTTTTGTTGACATACTAAAAAAAATACATATAATAGACTTATAAATTAATAAAATTAATATTAAAATTAATATTATTAATTTTTCAAGGAAAAATTATGAAAAAAGCACATTTTTTAATCATGAGAAT
>CAZYNC010000045.1:0-3417 GCA_964648785.1 uncultured Acholeplasmataceae bacterium | reverse complement strand
TATTAATTTTTCAAGGAAAAATTATGAAAAAAGCACATTTTTTAATCATGAGAATAAAAATTAAAGATTCTCCTGGTGTTACATTATTACTTAAAATCTTATTTTTATTACCATTTCCGTTATTTTTTGTGAGAATATTCATTAATTTAGTGCCTAAAAAAGCATTACAAGATGTACCAATTTCAAAAAAAGATTTGAAAGAAATCCTTACTGCAAAAGGTGTTTTAATTGATATTCATTCGAAAGATGGCGATCACATCTTCATCAAAACCATTTAGGAGGCGTTATGAAAACATATAAAGTACCACTTCAATGTCCTGTTTGTCAAGAAGATATGACAATTGAAAAAGTAACATGTCATCATTGTCAAACATCCATAGAAGGACATTATCATGTCTCAAAAATCAATTATTTACCAGCAGAGACACAATATTTCATTGAAATATTTTTAAAAAACCGCGGCAATATAAAAGCGGTTGAAAAAGACCTGAATGTTAGTTATCCAACGGTAAAAAAATATTTAGATGATACGATTATCCGATTAGGATATAAGTTAGAAGTAGATTTAGAAATAGAACCTGATAAAGAAGACTTTGAAGATCCGATTAGGTTATTAAAAGAAGGTAAAATTACCGCAGAAGAAGCAACAAAACGATTAAGAAAGAAAGGGCGTTAAAATATGAATCAATCAAGAAAAGATATCCTTGAGTTATTAAAAGAAGGTAAAATTACTGCAGAAGAAGCAGAGATGTTATTAGATGCATTACATAATGATGAAACACCACAAGCAGAACCTGTTGTAATCACAAAAAAAACAGGTAGAAAAATGTTGTATGTATTAGTGAAGTCAAAAGATGGCGATGATGTTAAAATTCAAGTGCCTATTGAATTCGCCAAATTTATGAAAATCGCAAAATTAGACCCAAAACTACAAGAACAAAATATTGACTTTGAAGCGCTTATTGAACTTATTGAAAACGGAATGGAAGGCGATCTTGTTAATATTACGTCTGCTGATGGAGATATCATTAGAATTGTAGTACAATAAGACTTAACAAGAAAAGGAAGACACCATGTTATTGTCAAAACATTTTTTTAAGTATTACATTAAATATATCATCCCCTATGCCATAGGCATTGGGGTTTTAATCGTGATTGATTTTGTACAGTTATATATTCCAGAGTATATCGGAAACATCATTGATGAATTAAGAGGGAACCAAGATGTGCCTTATATGCAAGGATTACTTATACAAATTGGATTGCTTGCGATCGGCATTACCATAGGTCGATTTATATGGCGATTTACTATTTTTGGCGCATCAAGACGTATTCAATTCGATCTTATGAATACGATGTTTATCCATGCAACCAATCTTCAACAATCATTTTATTCTGAAGAAAAAGTTGGTGGCATGATGGCGTATTATACCAATGACTTAGAAACAATACGAAATGCTTATGGACCTGGTATTTTAATGCTGATAGACGGCATTGCACTTGGTACTTTTGCCGTCATTCGAATGATAAGACTGAATGCTACCATGACATTATATGCTGGTGTTCCAATGCTTCTGATGTTAATTTTTTTGATTTTTATTTTAAGAAAATTTCAAAAGATGTTTAAAACAAGACAAGCATCATTTGAAGCATTAAGTGACTTCACACAAGAAAATTTTTCGGGTATTTCTGTCATTCGTGCCTATGTCAAAGAGTTTCAACAAAAGGCGTCATTTCAATTAAAAAGTTCAGACTTGTATGAAAAAACGATTGGATTTGTGAAATATTTTGTTGTGTTTCAAATTATTATCGGCATCACGATCAATATCACCATTTTATTTATTGTGATATTCGGAAGTGTTACCGTGATTCAAACAGATAATTTAACAATTGGTGAGCTCACCTCATACATGGCGTATTTCTTTACATTGATATGGCCAATTATGGCACTTGCTCAATTTTTTAGCATTCAATCTCAAGCAAAAGCCAGTGCAGAACGCATCACTGAATATCTAGATACTGAAGTGACGGTTAAAGATAAGCTTGATGCAAAGGATATTCAACTAGATGGTCACATTGAACTCAAAAATTTAACCTTTCAATATCCAGATGGGGATCAACCCGTCTTAAAAAATATTAGTTTTGAGATTCAAAAAGGTGAAATGGTCGGTATTTTAGGAAGAACAGGAAGTGGGAAAAGCTCACTTGTTGATTTATTTTTACGTACCTACAATATCGATAAAAACATGTTTTTTATTGATGGACATGATGTCATGGACATAAAAATTGAACGCGTCAGAGACTTAATGGGCTACGTTCCTCAAGACAATTTCTTGTTTTCTGAAACGATACTCGATAATATACTATTTGCCTTTGATCAAAAAGATAAAAAACTTGCTGAAGAAGCTGCAAGATTATCCGATGTTCATGATAATATTACAGAATTTAGAGATCAATATGACACGATGTTAGGAGAACGTGGCGTAACCGTATCTGGTGGTCAAAAACAACGACTAAGTATCGCAAGAGCGATCGCAAAAGACCCAGAAATCTTAATATTAGACGATTCTGTGTCTGCTGTCGATACTAAAACTGAAGAAGCCATTATTTCGAATCTTTTTAAAATTAGAAAAAATAAAACAACGATCTTCATCGCACATCGTATATCCACAGTGAAACGCATGGATAAAATTATCTTACTCGATCAAGGCGAACTTGTAGGTATTGGCAATCATGCCTCATTATTAAAAACCTCACCACTGTATCAAGACATGGTCAAACGTCAGCAACTAGAAACAATGGTAGAAAGTGAGGAAAATTAAATGAAAGATTTCAAAGAATATACAAGAGAAAAACCAGATAAAGAAATACTTTCACGTTTAATTTCTTACATTCAACCTCATAAAAAAAGATTTATTTTAGTTCTTATCATGATGTTGATATCCATTGTTGTACAACTTATCCCATCACTCATTATTGGGATTACCATTGATGTTGTTATCTCTGAAACATTGAGTATTGCTGAAAAACTTAATTATCTTGTGTATTTAGGTGCGGGATTTGCATTACTCATGGTGGCAGCGTTTAATATTGAGTATCGTCAATCACTTTGGCTACAAGAAATTGGTCAAAAAATTATATTAACGATGCGACAAGAAGTGTTTGAACACATCCAGACACTTGGACCATCTCAACTCAACCAAGTTCCTGTTGGTAAACTTGTGACACGTGTGACCAATGACACCAATACATTATCAGAAATGTATACCAATGTTGCAGCGAATCTCATCAGAAATGTGATTTATTTAACAGGAATTTTAATTGTATTATTTGTCATTAACTATAAAATAACGTTGATATTATTGTTATTTTTACCAGTCGTATTTTTTGCAACCGTATTATTTAGAAAATATTCAC
>CAZYNC010000044.1:2215-5340 GCA_964648785.1 uncultured Acholeplasmataceae bacterium | reverse complement strand
TTAATAAGAAAAGAGGACATTATGACACCTTTACAACAGTATTTAGAAACAAGAAAAAAGTTAAAAGCGTATGAATATGTCATGTGGCTCATGAGTTGGGATGCTGAAACAGAAGCTCCAAAAAAATCGATTGAATATCGATCTAAACAACTTGAAGTCATGGCTGATGAAATTTATGCCATTCAATCTCATGAAGCTTATGTATCTGCAATTGAAACTTTACATGCAAACTTAGAGACGTTAGAAGAAGATTTAAAAGTTGAAATAAAAAAAGAATTAAGAGAATTAAGATTTATTAAAAAAGTTCCTAAAGAAGAATATATCGCATTTCAAGTACTCATGTCAAAAAGTGTTCATGTATGGGCAGAAGCTAAAAATACAAACAATTTTGCTTTGTTTAAAGATACGTTAAAAGATATCGTAGAGTATCAAAGAAAACTCGTCAACTATTTAGAAGAGGAAAACTTAAAAGGATACGATATCTTACTTGATATGTATGAAGAAGGTTTTACTCAAAAAGAATACGACCATTTTTTTGAAACCTTAAAAAAAGAACTTGTGGATTTCGTCAAAGATGTAACCAAACAGCCAACATCACTACATCCGAAATTGGTAAATGGTCCATTTGATCAAGATAAACAAAAAGCGTTTAGTGAGTACTTACTCGATGTATTTTATTATGACCGTGAAAGAGGACTACTAAAAACATCCGAACACCCTTTTACTTCAGGTGTTACCTCAGTGGATACAAGAATTACAACCCGTTATTTAGAAGACAATCTTGCATCTTCAATATTTTCAACCATTCATGAAATGGGACACGGCTTATATGAAATTCAAAATGATCCTAAGTATGATGATACATATTTACATGGTGGTACTTCATTAGGGATTCACGAATCTCAATCTCGGATGTATGAAAATATGATTGGTCGTTCAGAAGCTTTTTGGTCAACGCATTACAAAAAACTTCAAGAGATTTTTTCACCGCAACTTGATGACGTGACACTAGATGACTTCATGGCTTACATGAATCATAGTGAACGAACACTCATTCGTGTTGAAGCAGATGAATTAACATATCCACTTCATATTATGGTTCGTTACGATATTGAAAAAAAACTCATCGCTGGCGACATTGAAGTTGAAGACTTACCACAAATTTGGAACGATACATATGAAGCTTATTTAGGCATTCGACCATCTTCAGATAAAGAAGGCGTCCTTCAAGACATCCACTGGTCAGGAGGTTCATTCGGTTATTTTCCAACATATGCGTTAGGGTCTGCTTATGGCGCACAAATGTATCATGCGATGTCAAAAGATATCGATGTTGAGCACGCCATCCGAAGTCACAATATCAAAGCGATTAATGATTGGACAAAAACGCACATTCATCAATTTGCTCAATCAAAAACGCCAAAAGACATTATGATGATTGCAACAAAAGAACCATTTGATCCAATGTATTATGTCAACTATTTGAAAGGAAAATACTCCAAATAAAAGGTCATGTGACCTTTTTTTGGTATAAATTATGAAAGTAAAAGCAATCGATTACGCACACGATGGAAGAGGCGTTGTTAAAACAGGTAAAGAATTGATTTTTGTTCCTAATTTAATGTTAGGAGAAGAAGCAGAGATTGACATTATCTCAAAAAAAAATAACTACAGCATCGGTGAAGTCAAAAACTACCTTTCTTTATCTAAAGACAGAGTGACACCTCCTTGTGTGTTTTATCAACAATGCGGTGGATGTCAAGTGCAACATATGTCCTATGAACATCAACTTCAAATGAAACAAAAACGCATCTCTGATGCCTTAAACCATATCGCAAAACTATATGTTCAAGTTGAACCGATTATTTCTAGCGAAACACCTTTTCAATATAGAAACAAAATTCAAATGGCATTTGCAAACTCAAAAGAAGGTTTAATAGCAGGGTTTTATCAAGCAAAAACAAAAAAAGTACTCGATATCAACACGTGTTTAATTGAACACGAAGAAGGTAATGAAGTCATCCAAACACTGAAAACATTACTGGATTCTTATCATATAAAAGCCTATGATCCACTTACTAAAAAAGGATGGATTAAGCATGCTGTTGTTAAAAAAGGGATTTCAACAAAAGAATTAATGCTGATCATTATTAGTCAAGAATCTGGATTTAAAAAAGAAGCTCAAATTGTGTCTGCTTTAGTATCAAAACATCCTCATTTAAAAACGATCGTCCACCAAGTCAATCCTTCTGTATATAAAGTGTTAGGAGATCAAGATAGACTGATTTATGGTGATGGTTTTATACACGATCAACTCGGTGATTTTACATTTAAAATACGACCTCAATCATTTTATCAAGTCAATCCACCACAAGCAAAAAAACTATATGATATTGCGATCAACCTTGCCAATATGTCAAAACAAGATCATGTATTAGATGCTTACAGTGGCGTCGGGACAATAAGTTTATTTGCTGCCAAAAAAGCAAAACATGTCACAGGTGTTGAAATTGTGGAAGATGCTGTTCAGGATGCCATCTATAATGCTAAACTTAACAACATCAATAATGTTGATTTTGTATGTGAACAAGCTGAATCTTTTATGGTCAAAAACAAACAACATTTTGATGTTGTCATTGTCGATCCACCAAGAGATGGATTGCAACAATCATTTATTGATGCGGTTATGGAGATGAAACCTAAAAAAATGGTGTATATTTCTTGTGAACCATCTTCTTTAGCAAGAGATCTCAAAATATTAAAGAAAGCTTTTCAAGTAAAGAAAGTCATTCCTGTTGATATGTTTAGTCAAACTTATCACGTTGAAACTGTGACTTTACTTACGCGTGTTTAATGAATTCAAAGATCTTTTTCACATTCTTGACATGATATAATGGACTTATGATACATGTTGTATGGCTTAAACGTGATTTAAGAGTGAGAGATCACGCGCCACTCTATCATGCAAGTCAATTAGGTAAAGTATTACCGCTCTATATTTTAGAGCCTTTTTTGTTTGAACAAGCAGAACTATCTAAAAGACATCTTCAATTTATATGGGAGAGTCTCATAGATTTAGAGACATCTTTAATATCTATAGGCCTTCCACTATATGTTTACATAGG
>CAZYNC010000044.1:0-2115 GCA_964648785.1 uncultured Acholeplasmataceae bacterium | reverse complement strand
AAAAAACCAATGCCATTTCATGATGATCATCATATATTTAAACATTCGTTATTAGATATCAAACACTTCAACGCAAATGGTGAGGCCGTAACTTTTTTTAAAGGTGGTGAATCACAAGGTATTAAACGTGCACAAGCGTTTTTTCAAACACGTTATAAAAAATATCAAGTTTATATCAATAAACCATCATTAAGCATTCATTCATCATCATTATTAAGTCCTTATTTAGCATTTGGGAACCTGTCCATTAGAATGTTACATCTTTCAACCCAAAAACATATAAAAACAATTCAAGATTCTTTTTTAAAAAATCAGTTAGAAGCTTTTGAAAAAAGATTATATTGGCATTGTCATTTTGTTCAAAGAATTGAAAGACACCCAGAATTGAATGAAGTTGCTTGGGATCAAACATTAGAAGGAATAAGAGTCACGAATCCAACATATTTAAAAGCTTTTAAAGAGGGGAAAACAGGATTTCCAATCATAGATGCATGTATGAGAGCACTTCACACAAGAGGATGGATCAATTTTAAACAACGTGCGATGGTTGCTTCGTTTGCATCCAACGTATTACTGCTAGATTGGCGTGATGTAGGACATGTATTAGGGTCATTATTTATTGATTATGAACCAGGAATTCATTGGAGTCAAATACAAATGCAAGCAGGACTTAATCCTTATCGACACGTACCTATGTATGACATCATTAAACAAAGTCATATGCATGATCAAGACGCGACCTTTATTCATGAGATGATACCAGAACTCAAACACATTAAAGCCCCAGATGTTTTTACCCCATGGATACTATTTGAAAATCCTTATATACAACCAATTATTGATTTAACTCAAGCATTTGAACAAAATAAAACACTACTTTATCAAAAGAAGAAACAAAAAAAGCAACCACATACGCTATTTGGAGATGACGCATGATTACATTTAGACAAGCAGAAAAAAAAGATATTTCATTAATATTAACGTATATTAAAAAACTTGCCACTTATGAAAAGATGTTAGAACAAGTCAAAGCGACAGAAGCTAAATTGATGACATCGATATTTGAACTTAAACAAGCTCAAGTTTATTTTATCTTAAAAAATGGTCATGAAATTGGCTTTGCAGTGACGTATCATCAGTTTTCAACTTTTGTTGGACAATCAGGTTTATTTTTAGAGGATATTTATATTGACGAAGAGGAACGTCATCAAGGATACGGGACACTATTTTTTAAATTCCTCGTCGATATCGCACTTAAAAACAATTATGAACGATTTGAGTGGAACTGTTTAGATTGGAATCAACCTTCGATTGATTTTTATCTCTCAATAGGAGCAACACCGCTCTCAGATTGGACAACCTATAGACTTACAACAAAAGAAATGGTGCGTTTTATTCAAGATAAATAAGTGTATAATAATATCGAGATTACATAGGAGAATGTTATGGACATTTTAGACATTATAAAAAAAAGATTTGAATCAAACATGCACAGACATCAAGATATTCAGTTTGAAAGTATACTTGACCAACTCGTTTCTCATCAAGATACAATTTCAAAGATGGAATCAACGGGTGGTGAACCTGATGTTGTGTTATTAGATGATCAACTTTACATCATTGATATGGTAAAAGAATCACCAAAGTTAAGAAGTAGTCTTTGTTACGACAAAGAAGCAAGACTTAACAGGAAAAATTTTCCTCCAGTTTCATCAGCTTTAGAAATGGCTGCTTCTCTTGGTATAAAGCTCGTTGATGAAGCGATGTATATCAAACTTCAACAAATAGACAATCTAGATTTAAAAACATCCTCATGGATCCTTACAAATGACGCATTAAGAAGCCTTGGTGGTGCTTTATTTGGTGATAAACGTTATCAAAGAACCTTTATTTATCATAACGGAGCAGATTCTTATTATGGATCTAGAGGTTTTAGAGGATACATCAAACTATAGGAGATTTTATGAAACAATTTTTAAAAGATTTTAAAACCTTTATATCAAAAGGGAATGCCTTAGATTTAGCTGTTGGACTTGTGATTGGGACAGCATTTAATAATATTGTGAAAAGTTTGGTGAATGATATCATCATGCCACTTTTGAGTTTAATTGGTGG
>CAZYNC010000043.1:3702-5448 GCA_964648785.1 uncultured Acholeplasmataceae bacterium | reverse complement strand
GGTGTCTTTCTAGGTGCGAATCTTCCTGGTGCAAATCCTGGATCTGTCATCATTGATGCGATTACCATGGTAAGAACAGGTGAAAAACAAGAACAAGTGATGTTAACAGATCTTCCAAATCAAACCTTTTCTAATGCAGATATTTCAATGTGGGATACAGAAGGCAATGTGGTACTCTCACATAATGCAAGTGGATATTTAGATGCCAATGTCTCTGCTTTTACAGGTGCTTTCTATCAAGAAAATATTCAATTAGGTGGATTTTATGTCACGGCAGGAACTACCTATCAAATCTCATTTACGGTAAAAACATCGATTGTAGCTGGACGTGATGTCGTATTCTTTGTAGAAAATACCGATGCAGGATTTGTAAAATATATTGAAGAAACAGAAACACTCACAAATCAATTTCAAACCTTCACGTATACATTTACACCCAATGCAGATAATGATGACACAAAAATAGGACTTTTCATAGGAAATATGGATAACGCTGGTCTAGGTATGATCTCAATTGATGCCATCATCATTACCGTTTTAGTGGACTAATATAAAACAACAACAACATAAAAAGTGGCGATGTGTTCAACACATCACCACTTTTTTTATTGTGTGATAAATGAAATAAAATCTGGAAACAACTCCATCCACTGCCTTTCATTATGAGATCCTGACACGATGTCAAACTTAAGGTTCATATGACCTTGATCTTTTAAAGTTTGATACACGTTTTTAGCATTATTGATATAAATTTCAGGAAATGATGCAATATCTTTTGATGATGTTTCTTGATCGCCAACAGATATAAAAAAACGAGTATTTAACGAGATGTTTGAATGTTTTAAATCTTTTAAAAAAGCATCTTCATTAAACCAAGAAGCGATGGAAAAACATCCCACACCTTTAAATAATGTTGGATAGCGCATCGCTGCAAACATGGAAATATAAGCACCCATGGAACTACCAGCAATATAGTATCGATACGTTGTCATAGGATACATGTGTTTTATATGAGGGAGTAGGTCTTTCACAAGAAAATCAATATACATAAAACCCTTACCACCAGTCCCTTTAATAAAACGATCTTTGAATTCAACACTTGTTGTATAAGGGCTATATTCATTCATTCTTTCGGTTGGAGAGTTATCAATTCCAACCACGATGATATTATGTTTGCCGGCTTTTTCTAGACCTTCTATGACGCGCCAAGAAACGTCATGATAACTCATGGCATCATCAAACAAGTTCTGAGCATCATGCATGAATAAAATGTCACATGGCGTTTTTTCAGTGCATGTTTCAGGATCATAAACGCGTATTGTTCTACTAGATTGCGTGGTAGGAATTAACATCTCAAAAGTTTTTAACATTGGACACCTCACCCATATTTTATCATAGATAAAAGGTTAAAAAAAAGGTATAATAAACATGGAGTAATATGGGAACATTAATCAATGCAATCGCAATTATTATTGCGTCACTTATTGGATTACTTTTTAAATCCAAACTCAACATTCACATCACGCAACAATTAAAGCTTGTTATGGGGCTTGTTTTAATGTTGATGGGGATAGGATGGTTTGTTCGTGATTTTATTACCTATGATGGTGTGAATTTTCAAACGCAACATGAACTGCTCATTTTATTATCCGTCATATTAGGGACACTCATTGGGTCACTCCTTCAATTAGATGAACGGTTTAGAAGATTTATTAAAAACATTGAAACAAAACATAAATTACCACC
>CAZYNC010000043.1:0-3602 GCA_964648785.1 uncultured Acholeplasmataceae bacterium | reverse complement strand
CGTCTTACGATAGGCATATTTATAGATGTATTTTATCCGATGGTGGATGGCGTTGTAAAAGTCACGGACCATCAAGCACGCATGTTATCAAGGCATCATGACGTCTATGTGTTTGCTCCTAAATCAAAAGATAAAACATATAAAGACGACTTTCCTTACCATGTTATGCGCGTTGTCAATATCCAAGTTCCGACAACCGATTATCAACTTGCACTACCATCATTAGATGCAAAACTCAATAAAAAATTAAAATCGATTCACTTTGATATCATTCATATTCAATCACCTTTTTCAATGGGTGAACTAGGCATTAGAGTTGCAAAAAAACAAGGGATTCCAGTCGTCGCAACACTGCATTCTCAATATGAAAAAGATTTTTATGAACGGACAAAATCAAAAACAATCACAAAAGTCATGTTATCAGATATTATGACACGTCTGAATAAGTGTGACCTCACCATGACCATGAATGAGGGTTCAAAAGCGTTGTTTATGCGTTATGGATTGAAAAAAGAACCAGTCATCATACCGAATGCCACTGATATGATGTTGGCATCAAAAGATGAAGTTGAAAACGTCAAACATACATACGGCATACAAGCAGACTTTAATATGGTTTTTGTTGGTCGT
This sequence comes from uncultured Acholeplasmataceae bacterium, assembly GCA_964648785.1. Lineage (GTDB taxonomy): Bacteria > Bacillota_I > Bacilli_A > Acholeplasmatales > Acholeplasmataceae > UBA8290. The sequence goes on along the minus strand of CAZYNC010000043.1, from coordinate 2,972 downwards.
ATGGATAAAATTAAAAACATTGATTTCATGATCGATGTGATCGAACAACTCAAGAAAAAAACAACTAATTTCCATATGTATTTTATTGGAAAAGGCGCACACGAAATCATCTTTAAAAAACGTGTTGAAGACCTTCGATTAGATGATGTGATCACCTTTATTGGGCCTATCTATGATAGAAAAGCACTCGCTTCATTTTATCAAGCGTGTGATTTATTAATGTTTCCATCAACGTATGATACAAACGGACTTGTTCAAATAGAAGCGGCAAGTCAGTACACACCCGGCATCTTTTTAAACGATACGCTTGCAGCATCGAGTATCGTAGATCAATATAATGGATATATAAGTGAACATAACGCTGTGTTATTTTCAAAAAAAATAATATGGATATTAGAACATCGCAACCTTCATCAAGACATTGCAACGCATGCACATAAGACATTATATGTCACGTGGGAAGATGTGAATCATCAATTAGAAGATACATACACAAAAGTATTAAAGGAGTATCAACAACATGGATAAAAAAGCATTAAAAGAAAGATTAACACCTTTACAATTTCATGTTACACAAGAAAATGGGACAGAACCGCCTTTTAGAAATGAATATCATGATTTTAAAGGGAAAGGTATTTATGTTGATATTGTTTCAGGAGAAGCTTTATTTTCATCGTTAGATAAATACGATAGTGGGTGTGGATGGCCTAGTTTTACAAAACCGATCACGGACATTATTGAAAAAAGAGATCTATCCCATGGCATGATACGTGTTGAAGTGAGAAGCAAAGAAGCAGATAGTCATTTAGGTCATGTCTTTACAGACGGTCCAAAAGATAAAGGTGGCTTACGCTATTGTATTAATTCGGCAAGTTTACGATTTATTCCATATGAGAAACTTCAAGAAGAAGGGTACGAGTCATACAAGGCTTTATTTGATACGAAGTGAAATACCGTATCGATCCTGATTTAAGACCGCTATTACCATTTAAATTCAAACGACATTCAACGCTAACTAGACACTTAATGAACGCTTTATTTAAAGCGTCTTTTCAATTAACAAAACCAAAACTCCCATTTAAACGCACATCAATTCGTATCAAATCTAAAGATGGTGAAGCGTTTACATGTTATCATTATAGTATAGAGGGGCAGACTCAAACACCACTTCTTATTTATATTCATGGTGGTGGATTTCAAAACGAAGGAACATCGATTCACCAACACATGGTACTAAAGTTTGTTGAAGCAGCAGATATTCAAGTGATCTATGTCAAATACCGTTTACTACCTGATTATCCTTATCCAAAAGCATTTGAAGATGTTGTGTCAACTTATGACTATATCATGCAACATCAAGCATCATTGAACGTTACGGATTTGTATGTTGGTGGCGACTCTGCAGGAGGGAACTTAGCGTATGCGCTAACCTTATATGACAGAGATATGAGATTTCATCACATCAAAAAAACGATGTTGATCTATCCAGTACTTACCAAACATCATACGCTTTCGTCTCATCTTACGCATCAACTCACACCCATGTGGAATCAACATTTAAACAAAACGATGTGGGAACGTTATTTAAATAATGTTGAAGATGATACCTATGCGTCTCTTTTAGAACACGACGTCCATGATTTAGGTGCCATCTATATTGAAACAGCAGAATTTGATCCACTCAGAGATGAAGGTATCTTATTAGAAAAAAAATTAAAAAAACAAGGGATTCCTGTTGTGAGTCATCACACCCAAAAAACCGTACATGGGTATGATGCATTACCACATGCAACCATTACAAAAAAGATGATGCAACAGCGAATTCTATTTCTTAAAGGAGACGTATGAAATTCATTAGAATGCTAATCGTCATTCCATTACTACTAATCTTAATAGCATGTCAGGAAGACGTCAATGAAGGGCGTTTGATTGTGCCTGCAACGATTACGTTTGAAGATGACTTTATTCATTACACCAATGAAGACAAACCTTCTTTAACTGATGGTGTGACGGTATCTCATAATTATTATGAAAATTTGCTTGATTTGCTTATCATTGATGATGCAAGAGTCGATTGGAACAAACAAGGCATTTATCAAATCAATTATTATGTGACGACGCCTTATCAAGTAACAACAAAAGCAGTGAGGGATGTGACGGTACTAGAAGGTCGAGAAGAATCCTTAAAAGTGTATCCAGCGATTATTGGCATAAAAGATATCACGTATTATATCGGTGATGAGAGGCCACATTATTTTGAAGGTGTCGCTGCATTTGATTTACAGGATGGTTATATTACAGACAATATGATCATTGATGATACGTCTGTTGACTATGATACTGTTGGTAGTTATCAAGTAAGATATTCTGTGATGAATTCTAAAACGCTCATCACAACAGAGACCATCACAGTAACGGTGCTAGAAGCTTTAGTATCTGAAGAGACTGAACTTCAAGTACTCTATATCAATGATACACATGGTGCTATTTTAGAACAAGACAACCAGATGGGACTTGTGAATATTGCACGTTATATCGACTATGTCACTCAACAAGAAGAGAATGTGTTATTTATCAGTGGTGGCGATTTACTACAAGGGAGTTTACTATCTAATTATTTTTACGGTGCACCAATCATTGAAGCGCTCAACATGATGAATCACGAAGCTTTTACACTAGGCAATCATGAATTTGATTGGGGACTTGATGTCGTATTAGCCTATTTTAATGGGACGCATGACATCCAAGCAGACTATCCATTGCTTGCTGCAAATGTTTTTTATACCGGAACTGAAACACGTCCAGAAGGTTTAGAACCCTATACGATTGTCACAAGAGGAGATTTAACGATTGGCATCATTGGGACCATTGGGTATGGTTTAGAATCTAGTATCGCGACCTCTCGCGTTACAGGATATGAATTTAGAGATCCTGTGACCTATGTCTCCTATTATGCTAACTACTTAAGAACG
>CAZYNC010000042.1:0-5480 GCA_964648785.1 uncultured Acholeplasmataceae bacterium | reverse complement strand
TCTTGATACTCATAATCATCAAATGGTGCGTATCTGGGAATATAATCTAAATGTCCAAAAGTATCAAAATCATCTATTTCAGTAATGGCTTCTAGACATGTTTCAAAATACAGTTGATACGCTTCTTGTTTTGTTTTACCTTGAAAATATTCTTTTGTATAAAGATCTTTTTTTTCAATGTAGTGAATACTTAAGATCACGTGTTCAAAAGGATACGATCTTAAAAATGTTTTAAGTTCCTCTTTAACATGCCGTTGATACCCGACCTCTACACCAAAATGAATGGGAATAGGAGATGTTTTTTTCACGTTTAAAAAATCTTGATAATACGCGTCAAAATCAATGGGATCTTTAAAAAGTGGATGTGCAGGATCGATGTCATGATGATCCGTAAATGTAAGTGACGTTAGTCTTAATTCACGTGCTTTTTTTATATAACTCTCAAATGTCGCATGTGGATCAGCGTCTTTTGAGTAGTGCGTATGAATATGCGTATCTCTACTGATCATTTTTTATGTGTCTTTTTCTTAAATTTTCAACGATGGTTTGAATATGAATACCTTTATGAACAAGTAGTACGGTTAAATGATAGAGTAAATCAGAGGTTTCTTCAATAAGTTCATTGTTTTCATTTTTAGACGCGATAATGACTTCTGAGGTTTCTTCGCCAACTTTTTTAAGGATTTTATCAAGACCTTTTTCGAGTAAATAATTCGTATACGATCCTTCAATAGGATGTAATTTTCTATCCACAACGACATCATATAACGTGTTCAAATCAAATGTTTGATCGTTTGACATAATTGGCGTATAAAAACAAGAGCGATGTCCAGTATGACACGCAACGCCTTTTTGAATCACTTGCAGCAATAACGCATCTTGATCGCAATCATAATACATCGAAACGACTTCTTGTGTATTGCCTGAAGTTTCTCCTTTAACCCATAATGATTGTCTTGAACGACTAAAATACGTCGCTTGTTTTGTATGTAAAGTTTGAAGATATGCTTCTTCATTCATGTAGGCAAGCATTAAGACCTCTTTTGAGGTGGCATCTTGCGTAATCACGGGAATGAGACCGTCTTGATTAAAGTTAAGTGTCATCGTATGGGAACTCCTTTTTCTTTTAATGCTTGTTTTAACGTTTGAATCTTAATGGTTTGAAAATGAAAAACGCTTGCTGCTAAGTAGCCATCAACGTTAGTTTGCGTTGCGACTTCAATAAAATCCTCAATCGAACCTGCACCACCACTTGCAATAACAGGGACATTGACAACTGCTTCAATTCTTTTTAGCAAATCAAGATGAAATCCTTGTTTCATGCCGTCGTGATCCATGGCATTAACAACAATTTCTCCAGCACCTAACGCAACTGCTTGTTTCGCCCACTCAATGGCATCCAACCCAGTGTTTTCTCTACCACCAAGCCTGAAGACTTGATAGGTGCCATCAACTTTTTTCACATCCATACTTAAAACGATGCACTGAGATCCAAATCGTGTTGCACCTTCCGTAATTAAAGATGGATTCTTAATAGCACCACTATTCAGTGAGACTTTATCAGCACCACTTAATAAGACCATTTCAATATCATCAATGGTGTTGATACCACCACCAACCGTAAATGGAATATGGATGGTTTGCGCAATGTTTTCAATGAGACTTTTGAGGAGTTTTCTTTTTTCAAATGACGCTGTAATATCATAAAATACGAGTTCATCTGCACCTTCTCTTGCATAAAAAGAAGCAAGGGTAACAGGATCATTGACATCTTTGATATTGTCAAATTGTGTGCCTTTGACAACGCGTCCATCTTTGACGTCTAAACAAGGAATAATTCTTCTTTTTAACATGCTAATGCCTCTTCTAAGGTAAAGACTTCTTCATATAACGCAACACCAATGATACATCCGTCAATGTTTGCTTTTTTAAGGGCTTTAACTTCTTCTAATGTTGTCACACCGCCACTTGCTGTAATCTTTAATGTAGGAAATGTTTCTTTTAAGGTTTGATAAAAAGAAACATCGATACCTTCAAGCATCCCGTCTTTAGAAATGTCAGTGAGTAACACTTCTGTAACACCAAGTGATTGAAGGATGGTTAAATAATCACTGACTTCATATAAGCTTTCTCTTTGCCACCCTGCATAGGTCACTTTACAATCTTTAAAATCGACAGCCACTACAATACGATTTGGATACAACGTGATGAGTCTTTTTAAGACATCTTGATGCATCATCGCAAACGATCCTAAAATCACTTTATCGATACCTTCTTCAAGTAAGTTAAGGATGGTTTTTTCTTTTCTTAAACCACCACCATATTGTATACGTATACCAGTTTCTTTTTTGATGTCTTTTAATAATTTGACGTGATTGGGGACACCTGTTTTTGCACCATCTAAGTCAATGATGTGTAAAAAAGTAGCGCCTTGTTGAAAGAAGGTTTTCGCTTGTGAGAGAGGATTGTCTTCATAGACTTTCATGGAGGTAAAATCCCCTTTTTTAAGTCTGACGACTTTCTGATTCATTAAATCAATGGCTGGATAAATGATCATATTAAATCTCCATATCCTAATAAAAGTTGATGTCCGACATCCCCACTTTTTTCAGGGTGAAATTGGGTTGCATACACGTTGCCTTTTTTGACGATCGCTGGAATCGTAACACCGTGTGATGTTGTTGCGAGTAATCCTTCTTTGCTGTCTGCGTAATAACTATGAACAAAATAGACATCACGGTCTTTTTTTAAGTGTTTAAAAATTGGGTCTTTGTTGATGATATCAAGTGTATTCCATCCCATGTGCGGAACCGTCACGTGGTCTGGAATTTTTTTAATGACACCTTTTAAAATACCTAGCCCTTGATGATATCCGAATTCTTCAGATGCTTCATATAAGAGTTGCATCCCTAAACATATTCCAAGTAAGTACTTATTTTTTTCTATATGATCAACAATGTAAGGAATAAGACCAGATTGTCTAAGTGCTTGCATCGAAGCTTCAAATGCCCCAACGCCAGGTAGTATTAATGATGTTGCTTGTTGAATCACGTTCATATCGTTACTAATGATGGTGTTGATACCTGCGCGTTTGAAGCCTTCTTGAACAGATTTTAAGTTTCCTACTTGATAATCAATGATGACGTGCATTATAACGTCCCTTTTGTAGATTGTAAGGTATCAACTTGTTTGAGTGCTTGTTTGAGTGCTTTTCCACATGCTTTAAATAAAGATTCTACTTTGTGGTGATCATTGTCTCCATAAAGGTTTTCTAAATGGAGGGTGATGCGTGCTTCATTGGTAACAGATTTAAAAAATTCTTTCACGTTTTGAAGCGTCAATGTAGAGATCATCGGATTAGAAAAAGACGCTTGAAAGACAAGTGTTGGACGGTTTGATAGATCGATCACTGCACGAGATAAACTTTCATCCATAGGGATATAACTATAGCCAAAACGTTCGATCGATGGTGTTGTATCAAGATATTGTCTTAATAGTTTTCCAAAGACAATCCCAACGTCTTCTACTAAGTGGTGATCATCTACCTCAATATCACCAGAAGCTTTGATGTCGACGTTGATATCGGCGTAGAAAAAAAGTGCGGTGAGCATATGATTAAAAAAAGGTATGGGTGTGTCAATGTTAGTTTCTTTTGAAAAAAGTGTCATCGTAATATTGGTTTCTTTTGTTTGTCTAGATAGTGTCATGATAAATCTCCTTAAAAGCTTTTTTAACTTCTTGCATCTCATCTATGGTCCCGATACTCATACGGTAGTATCCGTTTTGATAAGATCTGATATAAATGGATTTTTTTAGTAATAACGCATATAAATCTTTGTTGGGTTCATAAAGATATAAGAAATTACCGTATGATGGTGATACGATAAGGGGGAACTGCTGTAAGTATTGAAACATCTCGTTTCGTGTTTTAATGATTGAAGAGATGATGGTTTGCATGGTTTCTTTTTGGTTTAATGCTTCTATACCTAAGGCAAGGGATAAGGTTGAAACACTATACGGTGTTTTTGCACGTTTTAGGTTTTGAATGTTTTCTTGTTGGCTCACCATATAACCTAACCTAGCACCAGCAAGTGCAAATGCTTTAGAAAATGTGCGTGTCACATAAAGGTTTGGATATTGTTGTATGTCATATGCAAGACTCTCATTTTCATCTACATATTCAATGTAGGCTTCATCTATGACGATTGGACATGAGACTTGTTGGATAAAATCAATAAGGTCTTCTTTTTTTATGTAATCTCCAGTCGGGTTATTAGGGTTACTTATGAAGATGAGTGCTGGTTTTTTTTCTACATAAGCATTGTATAGATCGTCTAAGGTGTTTGTTGAATACGGAATACTGACATATGTCCCACCATGGATCACCGTGTAGTGTTGATACATAACAAAGGTAGGTTCTAACGATAAGACAACATCATTGGTGTCAACAAAGGTTTTCACCATCAGTTCTAAGAGTTCACTACTACCTGAACCTATGATGATGGTGTTTGGATTGTATCCGTAAACGTCTTGTAGCTTATGTCTAAGTGCTTCACCTTGATGATCAGGATATCGATTCAATGATTGAAGTGTAGTCTCTTTAAGAAAAAGATTAAGATTGATATTAACTTCATTAGCGTGTAAGTCAATCTTAACGTCTACAATGCTTGGATCATAAGGTTTCAGTGTATTGATGACCTTTCTCATAGGCGTACCTTAATGCTTGCTGCATGCGCCGTGAGTCCTTCTTCTTCAGCAAGATCAATGATGGCTTGTTGGTCTTCTAAAAATGCGTCTTTTGAATACGATACATAAGACGTTCTTTTTAAAAAGTCATAGGTAGAAAGTCCTGAAGAAAAGCGTGCAACCCCTGATGTTGGGAGTGTATGATTGGGTCCAGCCATATAATCTCCTACTGGTTCTGGTGTATAAGGACCAATAAAAATAGCGCCTGCATTGAGGATACGATCTTTTATACGCATTGCATCTTCACACAACAATTCTAAGTGTTCAGGCGCAATCCTATTAATAAGCTCGATGCCTTCATCGATAGTATCAACTAATATAAGAGCACCTTCTTGTTCAATTGCGGTTCTCGCAATGGTTTCTCTTGATAATAAAGAAAGTTGTCTTTGGAGTTCTTTGTTGACTTCTTTTAATAAGGACTCGGATGTAGAGATACATATGGCTTTTGCAAGGGTATCATGCTCAGCTTGTGCCAGCATATCTGCTGCAATAAAAGCAGGATTTGATGATGCATCAGCGAGGATCACCACTTCACTTGGACCGGCAATCGTATCAATTCCAACAATACCAGAAACGAGTTTTTTCGCAGTCGCAACATACTGATTCCCTGGTCCGACGATTTTATCGACTTTTGGAATGGATTTGGTCCCAAAGGTGAGTGCTGCAATACCTTGCGCACCGCCTACTTTAAATATCTTCGTAATCCCAAGCATATCTGCCGCCACTAAAATAGA
>CAZYNC010000041.1:4291-5614 GCA_964648785.1 uncultured Acholeplasmataceae bacterium | reverse complement strand
CAAGTGTTAACAAATTTAGAAGCAGCGATTACAAATTATCCAGGATCAGAACAAACGATTGTGATTCCTGGTCTAGATGGCGTCATTGAAACGACTACTTATTTAGAAGTTTTATATACGCAACTATTAGAGTCACAAAGAACGATCGCTGAACTCGAACAAGATATTGCATTTAATGAATCAAGAATTGTACTATATGAAGCACAAAGAGATAATAATGGTAACAGTCCTGCAGCTCAAGAAGCTTTAGCTGAACTTACAGAAGAAAACACAGGATTATTAGATTCAACTAATGCGATTATCAATACACTTGTGACCAATACGAATACACTCCTTGAAGAATATAACCTCATTGTTGTCCGTAATATTGCAACGAATTTAACATCTCCAACTGTTGAAGAAGGCTCAAATACATTACTATTTGCTGCAATTGGGCTTGTATTAGGTGGTATGATTAGTTTAGGTGTTGTCTTTGTTGATCACACAATGAAGACATATAAAAAAAATAAACAAGCTTAAATGAAGTGTATTCAAACATACTTTGGGGGAAGCTATGTTTCATAAAATTGGGTATCATAATAAACTTTTTTATGTGATTGAATTTATATTAGAAATAGTGATCGTGTTGTTATCATATTTCTTATTTGATGAACTTGGATATGTCAATCACAATGGTCACGATGAAACGTATCATTTGATGCGTTTTTTCGCATCAAATGCAGTATATATTGTATTGCTTATCATATTATTAAGAGTATTTATTACAAGCGTATCACACATACCTTTAAACATTGCATTATTGAGAATTTTACTTGCCATTGGTATTACCATTGGTTTGATGTTAACGATTAAAGTATGGATTGGAAATGATCAAATTAGTGTTGCGAATTATTTCAATTTAGCAATTATTCAAATCGCATCATTATTTCTACTTAAAATAGTGTTAATCATTATCTTAAAAGGTATTTATAAAAATGATGCCTTAATTATTGGTCCTCAAGCAGAAGTTGAGTCACTTGCAAAAAAGATCTTGCATCAAAAATTACCTGTCAATATTCAATATTTAGTATATGAAAATGGAATTAACGATGAAACGTATTTAGCTCAAATATATGAGTTAATGGAAAAAGTTGATAGTATTTATTTAACCGATGGGTTAACCTCAACGTTTAAAGATCAACTTATTTATCAGTGCTTCCATCTTCAAAAACCATATTTCATCATGCCAAAGCTATATGAAATTGCGTTATCGAATGCGTTTGTCTTTCATGCATCGGATGCATTAGTGTATTATGTTCGGTCTATGGGACTCACCATTGAACA
>CAZYNC010000041.1:2844-4191 GCA_964648785.1 uncultured Acholeplasmataceae bacterium | reverse complement strand
TTTCCGCAAATGATCAATGTCATTAAAGGTGATATGTCTATTGTTGGACCAAGAGCATTAAGGGTTGAAGAAGTTGATTTATTTACAAAAGAAGATCCTAAGTTCGTACACCGAATGAATGTGAAAGCAGGTATAACTGGATACGCTCAAGTACACGGAAAGTATTTCACTGGTGCAAAAGAAAAACTTCTTTATGATATGTATTACATCGCTAACTACTCATTAATTCAAGATTTTATTATCATTTTAAAAACCTTTCAAGTCATCCTTGATTTATCAAGTGCAAGAGGTAAACCTAAAGATAAAACACTTGATGAAACACTAAAAATTTATTTTATTAAAAAAACATCCATCATGTCTCATATTTACGAACTCAAAAGAGAAGGGAAATAAACATGAAAGGTCATTTATTGGTTGAATATTGATTCTTTGAATCTATAACCATGTATTATATGACCTTTTTTACTAGTTAGTTATGATGAAAATAATGTATATTAATGCAACGTATAAACAAGGTAGTCACGGGATGATGGTGTATCATCTTTTTCATCATATGAAACGTCAAGGACACGAAAGTTACGTATGCTACGGTCGAGGTAAAAAAACAAAAGAAGCCAATGTTTTTAAAATCGCATCATCTTTAGAAGTTAAATTTCATGCTTTCATGACCCGCTTAACTGGATTTCATGGATTTTTCTCTTTATTTGCAACAATAAAAATAAAAAAAATCATTCTCAAAACGAACCCTGACATCATTCATATTCATGAATTGCATCCATATTACATCAATATGGATTCGATCATAACATTCATTAAAAAAAAGAATATTCAACTATTGATGACGTTCCATAGTGAAATGATGATGACAGGTAAATGCGGCGTCAGTCAAGGATGTGATCGTTTTGAAGAAACGTGTCACCATTGTCCACTTGTAAAAGAATACCCCAAGAGTCTCATGTTCGATCAAGTAAAACCGATGCATAAACTTAGAAAAAAAGCATTTAAAGATATGAACAATTTAACGATTATTGCACCGTCTCAATTTATGATGAAACAAGTGAAACGGTCTCATCTTCAATCTCATGACATCGTTCAACTTCATAATGGTGTAGATGAAGCAGTGTTTTTACATCCGTATGAAAGACCTCATGAAAAACCTTATGTTTTAGCAGTTGCAAATAAAATTGATGTTGATCCAATTAAAGGTTTTCAAGATCTTGTCGTACTTGCCAAAAGATTAGAAAAACATCAAATCGATGTTGTGGTCATTGGTACTATACGAAAACATCAAGCCATGCCATCTAATTTGACTTTGATTCAAAGAACACATAGTCAAGAGATGCTTGC
>CAZYNC010000041.1:0-2744 GCA_964648785.1 uncultured Acholeplasmataceae bacterium | reverse complement strand
CAATTTTATGCATCAGCAATATAAAAACGTACCAATTTATATCATTGGTTTTTTAGTAATGTTAATGGCTTTCCAACAACTACCAATCATAAGAGAGACTTATTATGATACCATTCGGTTATTGTTGTATGGATCTTTTGCTGTTCTTATCCTTTACTCTATATTAAATCTAAACATATTACTCAAGTTTAAAGTTTACTGGATGTTTGTCTTGATTATAGTGTATGCGTTACTAGTGAGTCTATCAATCTATTTATTTGATGGTGATCTGTATCCAATATTACTCTATATCGTTCCTTTTGGCATAATCACAATATCTATCGCTAATCCATATAACAACAGAGAGATCATGCTTTTATTATGGATGTATGCAATGTCAAATCTTGTGATGGGTATTGCAAACATTTTTTACTACGGTAATGGTTTTGAGGTCACAAGACTTGTGCCTGAGAAAAATCAAATTGGTCCAATGATCGGGTATAGTATTTTAATTTTCATCTTTTTTGTTAAACACTATAAATATATGTTGCTTAAAGTAATGTCTTTTGGTTTGGTTTTAGTATCATTTTTTACGTTGCTCGCAATATCGAATCGGTCTACGATTGTTGGTGTTACGATCATGATGATATTTATGATGCTCTATGTTATATTCTTGGGTATTAAAAAGTTATTATCTAACAATAAAAAAGAAGTGTTCATTGCAACAGGTATAATGATGGCTATCGTTTTGATTGGACTTCAATTTGAGTTCATACAAACGTTAATGGATACTTTTTGGACTTCCATTACGTATAATCGCATTATTACGGATTTAAATGCATTAAGTTCTGGAAGAATCCAACTTATAGAAGATAGCTTTGTTTGGATCAAAACGTATCCTCTTTTCGGATTTATCGGTGTTGAATCGATTCCTATTTCTGAATATACACATGTATTTATACTACATACATGGATGCAATATGGATTACTAGGGTCATTCCCGTTTTTGTTATTTTATTTGTTTTTCGTTTTAATTATTATAAAAATTTTATTCAACATCGAAAAGGATGTTTTTTCTATATTAGTGTTTATGTTACTCTCCGTGAGTTATGTCATTAGCTTGTTAGAATACTCATATCCTTATGGTCCGGGCGTTTCACAGTTTATCTTGTGGATGATGCTTGGTCAATATGTATTAAGAGATAAAAAACATGCATGATAATCATCATAACGAAGCTACAAGCAATAAAAAAATTGCACGTGGTGTTATCATTTCATATATCATTATCTTTGTTAATATTGTATCTGGCTTATTGTTTACGCCGTTTTTAATTGAGACATTAGGTCAAACCTCATATGGACTTTACACCATTGCGATTTCTTTAATTACCTTATTTATGCTTGACTTCGGATTAGGTGCTGCAATTTCTAAGTATATTTCAGAATATATAGTGAAAAAAGCATACGATCAAATTGCGCAATTATTAGGGATGATTTATAAATTATACTTGCTTATTGATTTCATACTAGCGATTGTACTTATCATGTTGTATATGGTACTAGGTTCAATCTTTACAGGACTTACATCAAGTGAATTAGAAATATTTAGGACGATATTTATCATTGTTGCAATCTTTACCGTTTTATCATTTCCTTTTTTATCATTGAACGGTATTTTGATTGCGAATGAATCTTTTCAAGCATTAAAACTTTTTGAACTTTTTCAAAAAGTGATGACATTGTTATTGATGTTGATATTCTTATTATTGAATCAAGATTTATTTACTTTAATATTGATTCATGCCATTATTGGCATCGTTGTGATCATCTTAAAAATTTTCTATATTAAAAAGTTTACAATGATTTCCATTCAGTTTAAGACAAACAATCATCAGTTAATCAAAACAATATTCAGAGTGTCAATTTGGGCAACGATTATCGCGATTTCAGAACGTTTGATGTTTACATTGTCTCCTTCAATACTCGGTATTGTTTCTACAACTTCGATGATTGCATTATTTGGAGTTGCAAGTGCGATTGAAGGTTATTTATATGTTGTTGCGAATGCAATCAATGGATTCTTTTTACCTAAAATTACACGTATTTATCAGCAAGAACATTCAAAGGAAAATATGTTTAATTTGTTTGTCAAACTGGGGCGGTTACAGTTAATGGTTATCTTATTAGTTTTTACAGGCTTTATCATTTTAGGACAACTTTTTATTAATCTTTGGTTAGGAGATACATATCAAGACGTCTACTACTTAGCCATCATATTGATGCTACCTTCTATCTTTTATTTCCCGCAAGAATTAGGCAATCAAGCACTTATGGTCAACAATAAATTAAAATTACAGTCTTATGTATTTATCATTATGGCTTTCATCAATGTATTACTCGCCTTTATTCTAGGACGAATGTATGGTGCTTTAGGTGCTGTTATGTCAATTTTTATTGCCTATACATTTAGAACCGTTGCCATGAATATCATTTATCAAAAACACTTACACCTTTCATTAGCTCAATACTATAAAAAAACATATGTGCCATTTATTGTTCCGCTTTTCATTACATTGATCGTTGGTTTTATATTGACATACTTAATGAACAATCATGATTGGATTCAACTTATCATTAATGGTAGCATCATCACAATCATTTTTATCATAAGTTTATATGCTTTCACATTGAATCAAGAGGAAAAAAGTAGTGTGAGACATGTGATAAAAAGATTCATTATTCGAAAATCTAACGTATAATAGAGA
>CAZYNC010000040.1:0-5694 GCA_964648785.1 uncultured Acholeplasmataceae bacterium | reverse complement strand
GGTTATAAAAAAACAGATATTCAAAAAACATTATCTTCACTAGACATCAATCTTTCAGTTGAAGAAATGATTAAAGAAGCACTAAAAAACATGATGAGGTCACATGAATAACACACATCTTATGTCTTCAATGGCATTTAAAGAGGATGAAGAACAATCACTACGTCCTGAAAAATTAAATCAATACATAGGTCAGCAAGACATTAAAGACATGTTATCCATTTATATACAAGCAGCTAAAAAAAGAAATGAACCTTTAGATCACATGTTATTATATGGTCCTCCTGGACTTGGGAAAACAACGTTAGCTCAAGTTACTGCAAATGAGCTCGATGTTAAAATTAAGATTACGAGTGGACCTACAATTGAAAAAAGTGGTGATCTCGCTGCGCTTCTTTCATCACTCGAACCTGGAGATGTTTTATTTATTGATGAAATTCACCGATTACCTCGATTTGTTGAAGAAGTATTATATGCCGCTATGGAAGATTTTGTCCTAGATATTGTTATAGGAAGAGATGGAGAGTCAAGATCAATACGAATTGATTTACCACCATTCACACTTATTGGTGCAACAACGCGTTTTGGTGATTTATCATCACCTTTAAGGGATCGATTTGGCGTTGTGTTTAGATTAAATTATTATACACACAAAGATTTAGAAGTAATTTGTAAAAGAACGTCTTCTGTATACGGCAATCCTATTCATGAAGAAGCTGTTGTATCACTTGCTAGGCGTTCTAGAGGAACACCTCGTATTGTGAATCGACTTTTTAGACGAGTTAGAGATTTTGCAGATATCATGAATGATGGAATCATCACAGAACAAATCACAGATACTGCGTTATTAAAACTTGGTATTGATAAACATGGTTTAGATCAAACTGATTACCGTTATTTAGAAGCGCTTATCGATCGCTATCAAGGTGGACCTGCTGGATTAGAGGCTATTTCAACTCAAATTGCTGAAGAAGTTACCACCGTTGAAGATGTATACGAACCATTTTTATTACAAGAAGGATATATTAAAAGAACACCTAGGGGAAGAGTCGCCACAAAAAAAGCATTTGATGTATTAGGAAGAACGTATTACGAAGGATTTTTAGCAACATGAAATTATCATTATTTGACTATCACCTAGATTCAAGTAAAATTGCACAACATCCAAGTGAAAAAAGAGATCATTCTAAACTGTTACGAGTCGACAAAAATGCGATTCAAGAGCCTTCAGATTTTATGTTTTATGATTTACCGGAATTACTTTCAGAAGGCGATATTTTAGTCATAAATAATACAAAAGTCATTCCTGCTAGACTATTTGGGAAGAAACAATCTACAGGTGCTCAAATTGAATTATTATTACTCAATGAAATTGATCATGATGTTTATCATGCAATGACGAAACCAGCAAAAAAAGTACACCTTGGTGATGTCATTGTCTTAAGTGATACTTTTAAATTAACATGTATTGATATTCAAGATGAAGGTATAAGATCATTTCAGCTTCATTATGAGGGCTTACTCATAGAGCAGTTAGAGAAGTTAGGTCGTCTTCCATTGCCGCCTTATGTAAAAGAATTAAATGATGATGAACGTTATCAAACGATTTATGCAAAACATTTAGGTTCTAGTGCAGCTCCAACAGCAGGCTTACATTTTACAAAAGATATTTTTAGTGCATTAGCGAAAAAAGGTATTGAAATCGTTGAAATCACATTACACGTAGGATTAGGGACATTTAAACCAGTACAAACTGATGATATCACCAAACATCATATGCATGAAGAAACATACATGATAACTGATGATGCAGCTTCAAAATTGAATCAAGCTAAAAAAGAACATAAACGTATTATTGCGGTTGGAACAACAAGTCTTAGAACACTAGAATCAAACATCAAAGACGGATATTTTCATCCAGGAACATTTCAAACATCCATATTTATTTATCCTGGTTATGAATTTAAAGCGATTGATGGTCTTATTACAAACTTTCATTTGCCTAAATCGACGTTGTTGATGTTAGTATCTGCAATCACCGAAAGAAACTACATGTTGTCATGTTATCAACACGCAATAAACAATGATTATCGATTTTTCTCATTTGGCGATGCCATGTTAATCATATAAAAAAAACATAGAATTTTATCATCAAATTTAGTATAATATAATTAAATCAAGTATCGAGGTAGAAGATGAATCAGACATTTTATATTATTTCTGAATATGGATTACATGCAAGACCAGCTACAAAGCTCGTCAATATTGCTATGTCATTTAAATCAGAAATACATTTGACTTGGGAAGATAAGACGATTAATCTTAAATCAATTATGGGATTAATGTCACTTGGTATTTATCAAGGACAAACTATTCAAATAGAAACTGAAGGACCCGATGCGTTTGAGGCTTTAGAAGCATTATCTCATTTTATGATTCAAGAATCTTTAGCAAAAAAAGTTTAATTCATGCGTCAAAAATTCAACAAACATGCTACAGATGCTTTTTTTAAAGCCCATCAAGTATACACAAAACCAACGCCACTTCCATTAAGTGGCGATGTTATTTTAGAAATAGGATCTGGTAAGGGTGATTTCATCTGTCAATATGCAAAAGAACACCCTGAAAAAACGTTTATTGCAGTTGAAATGAATCGACATGTTTGTTACTACATTGCAATAAAAAAAGAAGCCATGGCATTAGAAAATTTACATATCATTTTAGATGATGCCATACATTTAGATCAATATATAGAAAAACATCAAATACAAACCTTATATTTACAGTTTTCTGATCCATGGCCAAAAGCAAAACATCATAAAAGAAGATTAACGTATCCAACAAAATTGGATCTTTATGGAAAACTACTTAAAAAAGATGGTCTACTCATTTTTAGAACGGATCATCAAAAATTATATATAGAATCATGCTTCTACATGCAATCAAAGTTCAAAAAAGTTGAATTTGATGACGATGTAAAACCAATGACTTATATGACTGAATACGAACGAAAGAAAAGACCACTAGGACCAATTTATGAAATTAGAGCAGGAGTATACGATGAAACATTATAAAGCACTCATGACATTACAAGGAACACCAGGTGATGAATCTGAAGTCAAACACTATGTAAAAAATGTGATAGAAAACTATCCACAATATGACATTCTAGAAGATAATCTAGGATCTATATTTGCATTTAAAAAAGGAAATTCATCTTATAAAGTCATGGTTGCTGGTCATATGGATGAAGTTGGTTTCATGATTGTAGGTATTACAAAAGAAGGCATGTTACGTGTTCAACCAATTGGAGGCATCGATCCATCGATTGTGAGTGCTCAAACATATGATATCCATACTAAAAATGGAATTATAAAGGGGTATATTGGCGCTATACCGCCACATTTAAAATTAAACCAAGCAATCGATTTTGAACATATACTAGTTGATATTGGTGCAAGTTCTAAAGATGAAGCACACGAACTTGGTGTAGAACTTGGAGATAGAATGACTTTTGAACCTAGATTCCATCAGCTTTCAAAACATCGTTTTCTTGCGAAAGCTGTTGATAATCGCTACGGTGTCGGACTTGCTCTGAACTTAATTGAAAATTTAAAAGATGAAACTCTAGATTTTGATCTTTATGTCGGTGCAACAGTTCAAGAAGAAGTTGGTTTAAGAGGTGCAGAGACAAGCATTAACATGATTCAACCCGATCTATTTATCGCATTAGATGCATCGCCAATGAATGATATGGAGTCTCATCATGACAATGGTCTTAATCAAGGATTTTTATTACGCATGTATGATCCTAGAAATACTATGCCTGAATACTTAAAACATTTTATTGGATCACTTGCTAAAAAGTATCAGATTCCGCATCAATTTTATATTTCTAAGGGAGGTACTGATGCAGCAAAAGCATTAGACATGCAAAGTGGCATTATTGCAACAACAATCGGTTTGCCTGCGCGATACATACACAGTCCTGCTGCGATATTTGATATTAGAGATTTAGAAGCTTGTGAAAAAATGACCGAAATACTATTAAAAACGTTATCAAAAAATACCATTGAAAAACTAAAAAAAGGAGCTTTTGATGTTTTATAGTTTATCAAATGGAGTATTACTTCCAACAATTGGATTAGGTACATTTTTAATTTCTAATGATGATGCGAAACAAATCATCAAAGATGCACTTGATATTGGATATCTACATATTGATACCGCACAAAGATATGAGAATGAGTGTGGAATTGGAGATGCGATTGAAGCCTCATTAAAACCTCGATCTAGTCTTTTTATCACGTCTAAGCAGAAATATCATATGCCATTTGAAGAAGCAAAACATGCTTTTTTTCAAACATTAGAAAATTTAAAAACAACCTATTTAGATTTGTTTTTAATTCATTGGCCTAGCCATGACAAGAAAGTTAATCAAGAGACATGGCGATTTTTTGAATGGCTTTACGAAAACAAATATGTAAGAGCGATTGGTGTTTCAAATTTCACACGATCTCATTTAGAAGATTTACTTGAAACAGCCAATATCATGCCTCATGTCAATCAAATAGAATGTCATCCTGGTTTGAATCAAACACCGCTCAGAGCGTTTATGGAACAACATCATATACAAACCATTGCATATGGTCCATTTATGCGAGGTAACATTTATGAAGCACCTTATAAAGACACACTAGAAAAAATTAGTCGCAAACATACTTCAACAATTGCTCAAACGGTCATTGCATGGGGGATACAACAAGGCATTGCCATGATTCCAAAATCAAGTCATATTCAAAGGTTAGAGGAAAATCATCGTGCATCAACGTTATCTTTATCAGAAGAAGATATCGTTGAAATTAATCAACTCAATCGTGGGAAAAGAGTCTACACAGATCCTGATAATAACCCTTGGGGAATTTTTAAAGCAACGAACCAGTAAAGTTTAACTGTTTTATATATAATATACACGGGACTCTATTTAAGAGCCTAAAGGAGAACTATATGATTAAAAATACAAAAGAACTTGTGTTCTTATCGATGTTTAGTGCCATTATATTGATGATGTCACTTGTACCAAATATAGGATTTATATTACTTTTTCCAGGTATCTCGATTACAATTATCCATATACCCGTACTTGTTGGTGTCATGTTGTTATCTAGAAAACAAGCGTTATTGCTTGGTTTAGTTTTTGGAGTTGGATCTTTACTAGCAGCATTAATGCGTGCTGCAAGTCCAATTGAGTTAGCGTTTATCAATCCCCTTATTTCCGTATTACCAAGAGTATTGTTTGCTTGGTTTGCGTATGAAATTTTTCATCTTTTGTCCTTCATTTCAAAAAAAGTATCTCCACTCATATCGATATGGTTTGTTAGAATTATATTAGCATTTGGATTATATTTATTAGGAACCTACTTAACAACCTTAATTGCTATTTCCCCAATTTTCATATGGGTAGGTATCGTAGTTGTTTATCTAGTATTAGTATATGTGACGATTTCTTATACTCGAAAAGGAAAAGATCAAGCGTATATAGCCTCTGTAGCACTTATTTCTACACTGATACATACAATATTAGTTTTGACTGCGCTTGTATTGGTTCGTCCTGAATTCTTTAATACGACATTTGCTGGAGCAGTTGACATTATTTATGGTATTATGGCAACGAATGGCGTTTTAGAAGCAATC
>CAZYNC010000039.1:0-5981 GCA_964648785.1 uncultured Acholeplasmataceae bacterium | reverse complement strand
GAGCTAAGTTACTATGGGGAGATAACGTGCATTCATTCTTCGTTGTAGTAGGGGTCATATTGATGGGTTTAAGCTCATTGTTCTTTTTTGGGATTTGGGGATAAATAACAGAAACCCAAGAAGATGATGTCTTAACTGTTTGCTTTGGAAGCAATCTACTTGTATTTATAGAATGAAATGTGAGTTCGATACCCAACATTGAGTAGATAATGGAAATACCTATTTTGACACAAGAAATTTCTCGCTAGAAAAATTGGAAAATTAAAACCTCTAAACTAAGCCATAATTTAGAGGTGTATTTTTTTAGGTGGGAGTGTAAAAATTTCCGCTAGGGGTGTAAAATTGTATTAAAATAGGTCATACAACCCATAATATAGTTAGAAAGTTTAGTACAAACGTATTAAACTTTTTTTATTAGAATGTTATAATCACAACATAAAGATTAGAGGTTCATTATGTATGACTTAAAAATAGAAGACATTCATACCATATGGCATGCATATGTTCATGATCATGTCATTATTACGTATCCTTCAAAAAGAAAAAAACAATGGGCACTTTTATATATGATTGCACAAGATTTTAGTATGGATCAATCCTATACAGAAAAAGAAGTCAATGAGATTTTAAAAACCTATTATGAAGATTATGTAAGAATACGAAGAGATTTAATTGACTACCAATTTTTAACAAGAACAAAAGATGGTTCAATCTATAAAAAACAAGAAGTAAGCCTTTAATTTTTACGTATTAAGGTGTATAATAGTCATGGTTTGGAGGCTAACATGAAAAGAAAAACAAAAATCGTATGTACATTAGGACCCTCTGTTGATAATAAAGAAATGATTGGGAAACTGATAGATGCCGGTATGAATGTCGCGCGTCTTAATTTTTCGCATGCCAATCATGAAGAACATAAAAATCGTATCCAAATGGTCCGTGAGATGTCTAAAGAAAAGGGACGCATTATCGGTATTTTAGCTGATACAAAAGGACCTGAAATAAGAACTGGACAATTTGAAAATGGCGCTGTTACTTTTAAAAAAGGTGATATTGTTGATGTTGTTTCAGATAATATTATTGGAACTAAACAATCTTTTCATGTAGATAGTCAAGAGTTATTTGAAGATATCGAAGTTGGACAATATATTTTAATTGATGATGGTAAAATGCGTCTTGACATCATCGAGAAAAAACCAGGTGTATTAACGTGTAAAGTATTTAACAATGGTGTAATCAAAACAAAAAAAGGTGTGAATGTTCCTAACGTTAAATTATCCATGCCATTTGTCTCTCAAAAAGATAAAGATGATATCATCTTTGCAGCCCTAGAAGGGGTTGATATGTTTGCATTATCTTTTGTAAGACGAAAAGAAGATGTTTTAGAAGTGAAAGAGATATTAGCGTCAGTTGGAAAACCATACATTGAAATTATTGCTAAAATTGAAAACCAAGAAGGCGTTGATAATTTAGATGATATTTTATCTGTCGCAGATGGTGTCATGGTTGCAAGAGGGGATTTAGGTGTTGAAGTTTCAACGCAACTTGTCCCTATTTATCAAAAGAAAATTATCACAAGAGCCAATGAACTTGGTAAACCTGTCATTACAGCAACCCACATGTTAGAATCCATGATGTCTAATCCAAGACCAACAAGAGCAGAGGCAAGTGATGTTGCCAATGCAATACTAGATGGATCAGATGCGATTATGTTATCAGGTGAGTCAGCAGCAGGTGATTACCCAATCGAAGCAGTCCTTACAATGGATACGATTGCAAAAGCGATTGAAGAAACCATTAATTTTCAAACAAGACTCAATAAAATGTCTGCATTCGCAAGCCAAACCGTTTCTGATGCGATTGGAGTTGCAGTTGCGCAAACCGCACTTACTTTACCTAAAGCAGAAGTCATTATGGCGTTTACTGAAACAGGTGGTACCGCAAAACGTCTATGTAAATTCAAACCATCAGTACCCATTGTTGCGATTACGAATAGTGAAGAAACAGCGAGAAAACTGACTTACTATTTTGGCGTTCATGCTGCTATCCGTAAAAATGTAACTGATATTAGTGCTTACGATAAAGTGGCAACTGAAGTCGCACTTGATTATGGATTTGAACCAGGAACCACCATCATTATTACGTCTGGTTGGGCACAACAACATGGAACGACTAACACACTAAGAATTATTGATGTAAAATAAACAAGAAAAAGACGATCGTATCGTCTTTTTTTATGTCATTATGTGCTATAATTTGAAAGTGAATATGATCAATATAAAACATTTATTTGGAACAAAAGAATTTTATCAAAAAGTCGCATTTATAGCGATCCCCATTGTCCTTCAACAACTCATTATTGCATCAGTGAATTTAGTCGATAATTTAATGGTTGGACAACTAGGGGAATCTTCTATCAATGCCGTCACGATTGTAAACCAACTCAATTTTGTGGTGATGATCGTGACATTTGGTGTGATGGGCGGTGCCGGTATTTTTACTGCACAGTTTTTTGGTGCTCAAAAACAAGAAGAACTTAAGATGTCATATCGTTATAAAATGGCAGCAGCCTTAATTGTATCTTCAACGGCATTTTTATTGTTTGTATTATTTGGTGAAACCATGATTGGATGGTTTGCTTCTAAAAATGAGACCATTTCACTTGGGTTGGATTATTTACGAATTGTTCAGTTTGGTGTTTTCCCGTTTATTGTCTCACTTGCTATTACAACAACCTTTAGAGAAACAGGGACAACAAAACCACTCTTATATATCTCATTATTTGCTTTAATACTCAATGCACTCATTAATTATGTCCTTATTTTTGGACATTTAGGATTTGACCCTATGGGTGTACGCGGAGCTGCAATTGGAACCGTTATAGCAAGATACGTTGAAGTCTTTTTGTTATATGGTCTGATGATCATAAGAAAAGCGCCTTTTTATACGCAACTGCACACGATTTTTAGTATACCAAAGAGTCTTACGAAAAAAATCAGTTTAAAAGCATTGCCTTTAACCATCAATGAAATTTTTTGGTCGGTTGGACAAACTATGTTTATGTTTGTCTTTAGTTTAAGAGGAGAAACAGCTCTTGCTGCGATGAATATTAATAATGCGGTTTCTCAAATTGTGTTTGTGACGTTTTCAGGTATCGCAACAGCAGTGGCTGTCATGGTTGGTAATACATTAGGTGAAAACAAGCTTGAAGAAGCTGAAAGTAATGCTTATAAACTCATGATGGTTGCATTCTTATCGGCGGTTGTAGTAGGTGGATTATTATTTATCATGGCACCTTTTATTGTAGGATTATATGATATTTCAGATCAAACCTATGAATGGGCACTCCTTACAACACGATATAATAGTGTGTTGATTTGGCTTTACAGTGTGAATGTTGCGATATACTTTACGCTTAGAAGCGGTGGTGATATGCGATCTACGATGTATGCGGACTCAGGATTTACTTGGGTTGTGATGGTGCCACTAGCCTTCGTATTAGCATACTTCACAGATTTAGATGTGACGTGGTTATTTTTACTTGTTAAAGGGACTGAGCTATTAAAATTCTTTTATGCATTACAATTAATTAAGAAAAAAAGATGGCTTCAAAATCTCACAACGGAAGCGATCATATAAATATGTTATAATTTTAAAAAGGAGAATATCAATGCCAAACTTAAATCAACTCAACCAACTTGCTGAACTTGCAGTATCCGTTGGTGTGAATGTCCAACAAGATCAAATGGTGGTGGTGCGTGCACCAATTGAATCTCATGATTTTGTAAGAAGAATTACGGAAGCAGCGTATCAAAAAGGAGCCTCTAAAGTACTTGTAATATGGAGTGATGATGAAATATCAAAACTTCACTACACATATCAAAGTGATGACGTGTTACAAGAAGTTCCAGAATACGTAAAAGCCCAATATCAGTACGCACTTGACCAAGGCGCATGTTTTATATCTGTGTCATCACCAAATCCTGGAATATTTAAAGATGTCGATGGTAAGAAACTTCAATTATCGGCGATTGCAGGGTCAAAAGCATTAAAATTTTTCAGAGAATTTATGATGGGAAACAAAACACAATGGACCATTGTTGCAGCATCGAATGCAGCATGGGCGAAACAAGTGTTTCCTGAACTTGATCAAGAAGCAGGCATCGAAGCATTATGGGAACTTATTTTTCAAGCGTCTCATGTTGATGGTGTTACCCCAGTTCAAGAAGTATGGGACAAACACAATGCCAGACTTGCTGAACACGATGATTACTTAAATGGCCAAAATTTTTCTTCACTAAAATTTAAAAATCGTTTAGGAACAGATATTGAAATAGGACTTGTTCCAGATCATATTTGGGTTGGTGGTGGAGAACACGCAACAACTGGTGTGTATTTTAATCCTAACATCCCAACTGAAGAAAATTTTACAATGCCGGATAAATTTCGCGTCAATGGTAAAGTTGTTGCGTCTAAACCACTCAATTATCAAGGTAAAATCATTAAAGATTTTTATTTTGTATTCAAAGATGGACAAGTTGTGGAGTACGATGCAAAAGAAGGTAAAGATGCACTCGATAATTTACTCGCAACCGATGAAGGATCAAAATATATTGGTGAAATTGCACTTGTCGAACATGATTCTCCAATTTCTCAGATGAAACGTATTTTATTCTCAACACTATTTGATGAAAATGCGTCATGCCATATCGCGTTAGGTCGTGCTTATCCAATGAATATTAAAGGTGGATTAACGTCAACAACTGAAGACCTCATTAAACGTGGTTACAATGATTCTCAATCCCATGTTGACTTCATGTTTGGAACAGAGGACTTATCCATTGTAGGTGTGAAACAAGATGGCCGTGAAGTCGTTGTATTTAAGGATGGAGCGTACGCTTATTAATGTTTTTTGACACCTTGTTGTTTTCTCTCAATGCGATATTACCGGTAATCTTACTTATTTTATTAGGATACTATTTAAAAAAGAAGGGTTTTATTGAAGAGTATTTGATTCGTAAAATGAATCAATACATCTTCATGATTGCCCTTCCTTTATTGTTTTTTTACAACGTATATCAAACCGAAACGCTTAAAAATGTTGACTTAGGAATGTTATTTTTTAGTGCATCAGGCTTAGTCTTGTTTACGTTGATTGGTTATGTAGTATTGCTTTTTATGAAGATGCCACTCAATCAAAAAGGACCTGTACATCAAAGTTTTACGAGAAGTAATTTTGCGATGATTGGTGTCTCATTAGCTGCTTTCATTGGAACAAAAGAAACGAATGCATTGTTATCACTTTCGGCAGTACTCATTATTCCACTATCCAATTTCATCTCAATTATGGTCTTATCGATTTTTTATAAGGAAGAAAAAAGAAAGTTAGATTTTATTTATATCCTTAAAACGTTTTTTAAAAATCCACTGATTATCGGTGTATTAACTGGAATTATCTTTGTTGTATTCAAGACGTATCTCGTGAATCAAAATGGCACACCTATCATATTAATTGAAAGAGATATCCCTTTTTTATATAATGTGATTAGGTCATTAAGTCAAACAGCATCACCTATTGCACTTATTGCACTTGGTGCTCAGTTTGAATTTAAGACGCTTTCAAGAGCAAAACAAGCGATTATCACCAGTGTTGTATTCAAAAATTTGATCATCCCTGTCACGATGTTAATTCTGACAATTTCACTCATCCCAACCAATGAATCATACCGTCTTTTAATTCCAACTATGATCGCTTTATACGCATCGCCTGTTGCAGTTTCGAGTGTGGTGATGGTTCAAAATTTAGGTGGAGATGAAGAAGTTGCAGGACAACTCGTTGTATGGACGACACTATTTTCTTCTGTGACGATATTTGGATCGATTATGGTGTTACGTATGCTTGGATATTTATAAAATAAGGAGAAATCAATGCAAAACGAATTTACAAGAGAAAAAACACTCAATGTATGGAGTGGCATGTC
>CAZYNC010000038.1:4034-6318 GCA_964648785.1 uncultured Acholeplasmataceae bacterium | reverse complement strand
TCTTTATTGACAACCGCTGGTAAACCAATAAACACTTGATCACAATCGTATTCATCTTCATTGAGTACAGATAGTGGAAGTATTGCATTTTCATTGTTTAAAATCGCTACAACAATCCGATTCAGTGCCATTCCTATTCCATAATACGTTGCTTGTTTTCTTGAAATAATTTCATAAGCTGCACGTCTAACGTCATGTTCAATGACTTTTAAGTCTTCAAATTTAAGGGTATCAATGGTTTCAATAACATCCATTATAGGTTTTGAACCTACATTCGCATTGGACCAACTGACAAATTCGCTGTCACCGTGTTCTCCTAAAATATATGCATGTACGTTTCTTACATCAATATGAATACGTTTGGCGATTTCATAACGAAATCTTGCAGTATCAAGCGAAGTTCCACTTCCAATGACTTTTGACTTTGGAAGTCCTGATGCTTCATAGACCACATAAGTCAAAATATCAACCGGGTTCGTTGCGACTAAGAAAATACCGTTAAATCCGGATGCCATGACCTCTTTCACAACAGATTTCATAATCGCAGCATTACGTTTTAATAAATCAAGTCTTGTTTCACCTGGTTTTTGATTCACACCGGCAGTAATAACAACAATATCTGCATCATGACAATCATGATAATCACCAGCATAAATATCCATTTTTCTTGGAGCAAACACTAAACCATGATTTAAATCCATGGCTTCTCCAATGGCTTTTTCTTTGTTGACATCAATTAAAACGAGTGTTTCAAAGGTGCCTTTATTAAGGGCACTATAGGCAAAACTCATGCCTACAAAGCCAGTTCCTACTAGTACAACTTTACTCATTTTAAACTCCTTAAGACATGTTTTTCTACTTGTTGACCAGATAAGACAACCATAGGCATTCCTCCACCAGGATTGGTAGAACCACCGACGAAGAATAAGTTGTTATAAAACGTAGACGTTTTAGGTACTTTAAACCCTAAATTCATTTTACGATTCGCTTCTACGCCATAAATCGCACCTTGATTAGAGTAATACTTTTCTTGAATGGTCTCAGGCGTCCATAATTCTTTTGACACTATATGTTTTCTTAAATCAGTAAGACCCATACGCTCTAGTTTAGATAATACAGCATCTTCAAACTGGTCATATTCTTCTTTAGTAAAGGCTTTATTACCTTTCATGACCGAAATATGAGGTAAAATTTTTATAATTTCATGTCCTTCAGGTCCTTGAGAAGGATCTGTTTTCATTGGTGCGACTAAATAAATCGTTGGATCACCAGATAGTTTGTGTTTTTTAAAGATGTTTTCGAAGTTCTGTTTTAAGTCCTCAGAAAAGAAGAAATTATGGTGTGCAAGTTGTGGATACTGTTTATCAACGCCTAAATGTAAGGCAAAGCCTGAACAAGCTGGACCATATTTTTTCTTTAAGGTCTTTAACTTATTATCAGGTTCTTTTGAAATTTTTTCATAAAAAGGAATAGCTTCCATATTTGAAACAACTGCATCCACATGTAAAGTAGAGCCATCACTTAAGGTAACAGAGACTATCTTTCCTTTTTGTTTTTGAACACTTAATACTTCAGTATTTGTTTTTACAGTAATATTAAGCTCAGAAATCAATTTTTGCATCCCAATTGATGCTTGATACATGCCACCTTCTACATACCATAATCCAAATTTCCATTGGATATAAGGAAGTAAATTCATGACAGCTGGTGCATCATAAGGATTTGATCCAACATATTTAATGAAGTAATTCATAATATCAATTAAATATGGATTTGAGATATATTGTCTAATCCCTTCATCCATCGTTCTAAAATAATCACTATCTTTAAATATTTTGAAAGGATTGTAGTATTTTAGAGTTTGTAAGATCGTTTCAGCTTGATTGTTAAATAAAATATCATTCGTAAAATCGTATAACTTTTCAGTGTATTGATAAAAAGCTTGAAGTTCTTTGTAATCTTTTTCAGAAATATAGTCTAAATCTTTCATTCCTTCTAAAGTATCGGTTAAATCAATCACCTTTCCGTCTTCAAAAAAGTTTCTCCAGTGTGGTGTAACAGGGACAAGTTTAAAATAATCCTCTCTGTTTTTACCATGCATCGAGAATAACGAATCAAAATATTGAGGCATTGTAAAAATAGAAGGTCCTAGATCAAATGAAAAACCATCTTGCTCAAGTACGTTTAGTTTTCCACCTAAATGGGGATTTTTTTCAATTAATGTAATATGAAAATCTTGATGTTTAGCCAGCGTGATTGCAGCACTCATGCCACCTAATCCACC
>CAZYNC010000038.1:0-3934 GCA_964648785.1 uncultured Acholeplasmataceae bacterium | reverse complement strand
CAGTATTTTATATGGTCCTGAAGAAATAAGCTCATGTGTATCTGAAACTGCAACATTTCGTGTAAAAAATCGACCTAAATGGATAATTGATATGTATCTTAATGATAATCCAATGACATAGAGTGTGATCCCAATATAATTGAAAAATAATCTCGTTTGTTCACTTTCTAAGATACCGATATTCAACAAACCTAGTATGAAATTTAGGACGATAATAATTAGTATAAATTGTAAAATAAAAAAGAAACTTTTTTTCTCTTGTTTGGATTGTTTTTTTAAATGAGATGGAAAAATAACAAATTCAGCAATCCATAAGACGGTCACACTATAAAAAAGATAATATGGCCATGCATTGACGAAAAAAAATGATAACATACAAACCTCTATTTACAAGTATTATAACACGCAACTAACGCTTTATGACATATCAATCAATAGATGATGATATTGTGAAAATTTATGGCTTTCTTTTGTGTTATAATATTAAAAATAAAGGAGTTAAGCTATGCATATATACTTTTATCTTGTTTTAGGACTCATTGTATTGATGTTTGTCTTTGAGTTAGTCGTGTCTGTCTTAAATTATCGATATAAAAATCAACCTATTCCTGACAATGTTCAAGGGTTATATGACGATGAAAAATATCAGAAATGGCTATCCTATTCGATGGCTAATTTTAAATTTGGACTCGTTTCTAATACAGTCTCTACATTCATTATGTTACTTTTATTAGTATTTGGTGTATTTGGAAGTATTGAAAGTTTTGCAAATAATCTTACATCAAGCACATTACTTCAAACATTGTTATTTTTATTCAGCTACTTTTTCATTACGTTTATCATTGGAATTCCTTTCAGTTACTATCGTATCTTTCGTATCGAAGAAGCATTTGGCTTTAATAAAGTAACCAAGAAGTTATTTGTGACAGATAAGATCAAATCATTTATCCTCACAATCTTATTTGGTGGTGGTATTGTAAGTCTACTCTTTGTAATTTTTGAGGCACTCAAGAATAACATATGGACGTTTATCTTTGGCGCTTACGTGGTTATTTTTGTCGTCATGCTGGGCTTATTTTTGTTTAACGGCTTATTTGTAAGATTATTCAATAAACTGACGCTACTTGAAGAGGGATCACTCAAAACAAAAATTGATGCACTTGCTTCAAAATTAGGTTTTGAAGTAAAACGCATTTATGTGATGGATGGATCTAAACGATCTACAAAATTAAATGCGTTCTTTAGTGGTTTAGGGAAAACAAAAGAAGTTGTCTTATTTGATACATTAATACAAAAATCATCAGAAGATCAAATATTAGCTGTTTTAGCCCATGAATTAGGACATGCAACGCACAAAGATACATTAAAAATGCTGATTCAACAATTATTTGTCATTGGGGTTTATGTGCTCTTGCTCGGATTCATCTTATCAACAGTTGAGTTACACACATCATTTAATTTAAGTGGGATTCATTTTGGATTCGCGCTCATATTAATGACGATTTTATTATCACCTATTGATACGGTCATAGGCATTGTATCGAATTATCTTTCGAGAGTGCATGAGTATAAAGCAGATGCTTTTGCAGCAAAACATACTTCAAAAGACGCGATGATCAGTGCATTAAAAGTACTTGCGGTTGAAAACTTCTCTAATTTAACACCACATCCTTTATATGTCACTTTGTATTACAGTCATCCAACAATTTCTAATAGAATTGCATCGGTTGAAGCATCCTAATATTTACCATATTTAATAAGCGATATCGTGCATATCGCTTTTTTTATATGTAATATGATATACTACACACGTAATACAATCTTCAGGGCAGGGTGAAATTCCCGATCGGCGGTAAAGTCCGCGAGCCTTCGGGCAGGATTTGGTGCAATTCCAAAACCGACAGTATAGTCTGGATGGGAGAAGATATGGTTTTTTAACCTTATTTTTTACTTTTCTATGCCCTAAAATAGGGCATTTTTTATTGATATAGGGAGTTTATGATGCACGAAATATACATGAAAAGAGCACTAGAACTTGCAAAAAAAGGTGGACTTAACGTTAAACCTAATCCACTTGTAGGTGCTGTTATTGTGAATCATCATGACATTATTATAGGTGAAGGATATCATCAAGAATACGGCAAAGCACATGCTGAAGTCAATGCTTTTTTAAATGCTAAAGAAGATGTAAAAGGTGCGACGATGTATGTTACATTAGAACCTTGTAGTCATGAAGGGAAAACAGGGTCTTGTGCGAGAAAAATCATTGAAAAAGGCATTAAAGAAATTTATGTCGCAACATTAGACCCTAATCCACTTGTATCAGGTAAAGGCATTGAAATGTTAAAACAAGCCGGTATTAAAGTTCATGTCGGTATGTATCAAGAAGAAAGTGATCAATTAAATCAACATTTCTATCATTATATTACAAAAAAAAGACCTTATGTTTTACTCAAAATGGCCTTAACATTAGATGGTAAATACGCGACAGATTCTGGTGATAGTACTTGGATTACAAATGATATGTCAAGAAACGATGTCCACCAAACAAGAGCAAACTATCAAGCTATTATGGTAGGCATACAGACCGTATTAAAAGATAATCCAACACTCAATGTAAGACTTAAAGACTATCAAGGTAGACAACCTATTAGAATTATTCTTGATTCGAAAGGGATGATTCCTCTTGATAGTCAAGTCATTCAAGATGATCTAGATACTTGGATCATGACATCATCTATGTCAGAAGAAAAGAAAAACATCATTGAAGAGTATGGAAAACGCGTGATATACATGCCACTCAAACATGACAGAATTGATTTAGAAGAAGTATTAAATCAATTATATGATTTAAACATTCAAAATGTCATGGTTGAAGGTGGAAAAACGATTCACGAAAGCTTCCTCAGAGAAAAGATTTTTGATGAAATTCAAGCTTATATCGCCCCAAAATTCATTGGGGGAACAAAAAGCATTCAAGATCTTCATATTTCAACCATGAAAGAAGCTTTAGAACTTCATGATGTCTCATTTGACATCTTCGACAACAATGTCAAAATCACTGGGAGGAAATAACATGTTTACAGGAATTATTCAAGACGTTGGTCACATTACATCGATAAAAAAAGGTGAAAAGTCTCAACAAATGTCGATTCAAACCTCTATTTTAGACGATGTTCAAATAGGCGACTCGATTGCAACAAACGGTTTATGTCTTACCGTGACAACCTTAAAAGATCACGTATTCACAGTTGATATCATGGCAGAATCACTAAGACGTTCAAATTTAGGAGAACTTCAAGTAGGTTCTAAAGTTAACTTAGAAAAAGCCATGGCAATGGGGGATCGTTTTGGTGGTCATATGGTTTCAGGACATATCGATGATGTCGGTATCATTTCAAAAACATTTGTAGAAGATAATGCAACATGGGTTAATATTGATGTTCCGGAACATTTAAGAAAATACTGTATTTTAAAAGGATCCATTGCTATTGATGGTATTAGTTTAACAATCTCAAAACTTACTGAAAAAGGTGTTTCTGTATCAATCATCCCACATACAAAAGATCAAACCACACTTCTCAGTAAAAAAGTTGGTGATCGTGTGAATTTAGAAATGGACATGATGATTAAATATGTAGAAAAATTAATAGAACCGACAAAAGATACTCTTACAAGGGAGAAACTCAAAGATTATGGCTACTAAACTCAATACAATTGAAGAAGCAATACTTGATATCCAACTAGGAAAAATGGTGATTGTTGTTGATGATGAAGATCGTGAAAATGAAGGCGATCTTGTGATGGCGGCTGAAAAAGTAAAACCAGAAGATGTCAATTTCATGGCATCTTATGGAAAAGGGCTTATTTGTGTACCTTTAAAAGAAGAAGCGGCAAAAAAACTAGGCTTAGATGAAATGGTGAAGAAAAATAC
>CAZYNC010000037.1:0-6340 GCA_964648785.1 uncultured Acholeplasmataceae bacterium | reverse complement strand
TTAACAGCGGATCATGGAAACGATCCAACACACCATGGTACCGATCACACCAGAGAATTTGTTCCTATCATAAATTATCATAAAAAAATCAAATTAGGACAACATTTAGGGACCCGTGAAACCTTTGCTGATTTAGGCGCAACCATTGCAGAAAATTTTAATGTTCAGTTGCCTAAAATTGGAACATCATATTTAAAAGACATCGTATAAAAAACCTCACCTTAAATGGTGAGGTTTTTTATTGGTGTACCCGTTGATAAAGCATATAAAACTAAAATTCGAGCTTTTTGAGTGTTTAAATGAGGAGATAAATAACATCCTATATTAACAAGCTGTTTTGCACCACCAATATAAGGATAAGTTGCAAATGGTCGACCTTTAGGTACACGCGATGTAATCATAATGGTGACATTATTTGCAATCAATTTTTGAATGTACGGGATAAGTTGTGGTGGAACATTTCCTCGTCCAAAGCCTTCAATAATAACACCGTCAAAATCTAATAAATGAGTAAGCAAGATACCATCATCGCCAGTATACGTTTTATATATCGCAACCTTTTTTGTGATTTTTTGAATTTTTGGTAGAAGAAAATGGTTTGTCATCTCTCGGTAATAGACAATTTCTTGATCATCTACAACGCCAATAGGTCCAAATTCTAATGATTGAAATGTATCTAATGAAACTGTGTGTGATTTAGTAACTTCATAAGGGTGATGAATGGTGTCATTTAATACGACTAAAACACCTTTATTTTTTGAACTTTCATGAGAAGCTACAAGAATTGACGAGACAATATTATTCATGCCATCATATGCAATATCTGAATAATTTCTCATAGAACCCGTAATCACAATGGGTATTGAAATACTGTGAAAGTATAAATCTAAAAAAAATGCAGTTTCTTCAAGAGTATCAGTGCCATGAGTAATCACAAAACCATGATAATTTTTTTCTTGAATTTTATGATCAATAAAAGTTGCAATTTCGAACATATCATCGGGTGTCATATGTGGTGATGGTTTCATTAGTAATACATGAACATCTATGTCAATCTCATTTAAAATATCATGACCAAGATTCATCAAGTGTTGTTTTTGAAATTGCAAAACATCAGAAGATAAATCTTTATGATGATCCATTGAAATAGTACCGCCCGTTAAAACGAGTAATATTTTTTTGCGCATTTTTTGTTCCTCTTAGAGTTTAATTTTATTATAACTTAAAGCAATGAATTTGAACATCTAATAAATCTAAGGAAATACATACTAGTTTTTCAAGAAGCGAAAATTTATTAGTTTCAACTTATCAACATTTCAACACATTTATATTTAATCGCACAGCAAAGATATCTATCATTAGTTAACATAATATATATTATGCGAACTAAAATGAAAATAAAAAATAAACAAAAGTAAGATGTATTCGTGTTAAATCCAAAAGGTTTATGTAAAAAATCGATTATCAATCGTACCTCTTCTTAATTTAAACATATGCATATTTATTATTTTATAGTGTTTAAGGATAATATATGTTTTGTTTTATCTAATGAAAACTTCTCATGTGATGAATTATCTGTCTTATGCTTTTGTTTGTTATATTTTAACTTTTTACGTATACTTCTATAAAAAAAACTTCATTATCAATAATGAAGTTTTATAATTAAATGTTGTAAATTTCTTTTGCATCATTTAGTAATTGGTCTCTGAATTGTGGATGAGCAAGTGAAATTATTTTATATATTCTTTCTTTAATAGTGTACCCTTTCAATTTTTCAATGCCATATTCTGTAACAACGTAATCAATATCATTTCTAGAGAGAGTTACACTATATCCATTTTCAAATTTTGGTACTATTTTTGAAACTAGTATGCTATTACCATTTTTATCTTTTTTGGTAGTTGTTGAATGCAAAGCTATAAAACTTTTACCATTCGTTGATCTTTGTGCACCGATTGCTGTATCGGTTTGTCCTCCGACTCCACTGTAATGTTGATATTTAAGAGTTTCACTATTACACTGTCCTGTTAAATCTAATTCAATTGTCGTATTGATGGATATTTGTTTATTATTTTGACCTATTATATATGGATCATTAACATGTTTTGCATTCATCAATAATATGTCATTATTCATGTGTACAAAATCATATGTTTTTTTAGTTCCTAGTATAAAACTGCAAACATGTTTATTGGGATACAAAGTTTTCTTATTACCAGTAACATTTCCATTAATTATTAAATCAACAAGTCCATCAGATAGCATTTCTGTATGAATACCTAAATTTTTTTTGTTTTTAAGAGCTTTCGCTACAGCATTAGGTATTGCACCAATTCCAAATTGTAATGTTGATTCATCTTCAATGTTGTCTGCGATAATCTTACCAATTATTTGATCTCTTACATCATTTGATTCATAATTAATTTCAGTTGGAAGATAATCTGACTCTATAATATAGTCAATACTATCTAACTGAATAATATGATCGCCACAGACATATGGCATGTGAGGATTTAATTCAATGATTTTAACTTTTGATCGTTTAAAAGCATCCATTTCATATACGTTGCTCAAACTCAAAGAAACTTCTGGTTTAGATGGATGGATGGATCCTGTACCAATGAAAACATCTGGTGGTAAAACATTCATTCTATTGCTTCCAGAGGCATGTAGATGGCTTGGAACATATGAAACATTAGGAAATACATTATTTAAACTTCTCATTTGACTACTATAAAACAAAGAATCAAAATGTATTTTATTGAATTGATTATGTTTCATACTCACATTTTCTAATGTCAAACAATTCATAATATGAGTATCATCTGAAACTGACTGAAGATTTTGTAGAAATAATTTTGGTTCAGAAGCAGCCATTGAGACAACGATGCTTTTATATTCTTTAAGTATTGATGAAAGATCTTTGATAGTTATTTTTCTACTCATTTATTTTACCCAAGTTAGCAAAGTTGCACCATATGAAAGTCCTCCGCCAAATCCAACAAGTGCAATCAAATCACCTTTTTTAATTAACTTTTTCTCATAAGCATCAGCCAAAGTAATCACGATGGATGCACCAGATGTGTTCCCAAAATGTTTAATTGTTGTGTGCGTTTTGTCTTCTTTTATACCTAATGAATTCAAACCATGTCTTATGATATTAATATTAGCCTGGTGAAATACAATAAAATCTAAATCTTCAATTTTTTTATTAGCTTTTCTTAAAACTTCTTGAGTTGCATGTGGTAATACTCTAACAGCAAAGTCCCATACTTTTTTTCCTTGCATTTCAAATTTATGTAAGTTATTTGCAATTGTTTCTAGTGAAGTTGGAAATTGTGCTGCACCTCCTTGAAACCTAATGACATCATTTTTATCTCCTTCAGTCATTAAATAACCTTCTTGAATACCGCCATCATGTTCTTTTTGGCTTAAGACTACTGCACCAGCACCATCTCCGAAATAAACACATGTCGTTCGATCTTTGTAATCTAATATTCTAGAGTAAGTCTCTGCACCAATGACGAGAACATGTTTATAATTGTATGTTTTTTGCATTGCATAAGCAGTATTTAATGCAAACACGAAACCAGCACATACTGCGCCAACATCATATGCAGCGGCATGATTTGCACCAAGCTTTCCTTGTACGATAGATGCTGTAGGCGGTTGTATCATATCTGGTGATGAAGTTGCTAAGACAATGAGATCAATATCTTTTATAGTTAAATCAGCATCTTTTATTGCTTTTATCGATGCCTCAACTGCTAAATCAGAAGTTGTTTGATTAGATGCTGCCATGCGACGTTCTTTAATACCAACTTTTTCAAAGATCCATGCATCTGTAGTATCAATTTTATCTTCAAACCATTGATTGGGAATTATTTTTTCAGGTACATAGTACCCTATTCCTGAAATTACGATAGACATAGATTCTCCTTGTTTCGTCATAAATCTATTGTATCAAATAGTTCAATATTTAAATAAATTATGTTATTTTAAAGAAAAAAAAGTGATTATTTAATCACTTTTTTTCTTCTAAGTTTGTTTTACAAGTTGATAATCCAAATAATTTATAAATGCCACAAAATGATGTTACAACTGTAAAAATGAGTAATACACTCACAATAATGAGTGGATACAATTCTAATACAAATGAAAATATGACAATGACAACAGAAAGTACAAGTCGAATAATGCGATCTGCGTTGCCCATATTTCGATCAAACATGTCTAGATATCCTCCTTTATTGATGTTTGGCAAAACGTATTTGCGACTAAACTGCAACTTAAATGTTCTTGCATGCTTTCACCGAGTTCATATCTTGTAGCGTGTAGTAATTGAGCTTCTTTTTGACTTAAATATGTTTCAACTGTAAAGGGTTGTCCTAAAAGTTCAGAATTGAGAATTTGATGAATAACGGTTTGTTTCCATTTAGGATGTAGTGCACCTAAAGCAGTTACTTGTTTTGCAACTTTAAAAGCTTCTTCTTCAATATTTTCACGAGGACTTTCTAGTACAACAACTGCTGCGCTACTAAAATTATGATGCATATACATGCCAAACGTTTGATTGTGTTCTTTGACAATAGTTGAAACACGTGAAATGACTACACGTTCTGCAATGACGGTCTCTACTTGCAAGCGGTAGTCTTCAACGGTTTGATTTCGAATCGATAATTGATGAAGACTTTTTATATCAATGTGTGGATGATTTAAAATAAGTTGTCCTAAATCTTCTACAAACTGTATGAATGTTTCATGTTTAGTAACAAAATCTGTAAGCGCATTGACTTCATATAACATCGCAAATTGGTTATTTGATACGATACTTACCATTCCTTTTTTTGCAACTTGCTGATGCTGATCTTGAATTCTCAGCAGTTGAAGTTTTTCTCTAGCTTGATCAATTGTATCAGTGTCTTCAACTGCTTGTTTGATATAAGAAAGTGAGAGTCCTGTTTCATGTCTAAGTAGTTTAATTTTTTCCATTGAGGTCATAGTTCATCTCCAAATAATGATAATTGTTTTATTTTTGTGTAGGGTTGTTTTTCAATAAGCTGCTGCCATTTAGTTGAACGACCCTTTCCTAGTGGTCTTATTTTACCTTCATCTCTTAGTCGCGCTAACGTTCGATCAATTGTTGCATTACTTACTGTAGGGTGTTTTAAACGAACATCATCTTTTGAAAATAATTCTGGAAGTTTATAAATTGTGTTTTCAATTGAATCAGTTTTATTGAGTCTTACTTCAAATTGATACGTATGGATCATTTTATCCATGTCTTCGTAACATAAATTTAAGACATCTAGAAGTATTTGTGTGAGAAATTCAGTTTGAGCATAGCCATTACTCCAATAGTATGATGCAGCAATCTCAGCTTGTTTAAATGCTTGGAAGAATTGATGAAAATAACTAAAAAAAGGAACATAATGTAATGCTTTAAAATGTTCTGTCAGCATCGCATACATCATAAAAAGGCCGATAAGATCATTGTCATATTTAAATATCGACAAATTCATAAAATCAATATAAAAATTGGCAATGATGTGTGTTACGGGTATTTCTTTTCTTTTGATGACTTTATTTGTAAGTTCAAGTAGTGATTCAAGGTCTTCTCTTTTAGAGATTTTTTTCTGATTAAGAAGGGCTTCACCTTCTACAATGGTCATATTATACTGGTTTTGTTCAATATGTTTAGACAATAACTTTGCAAGATCTGAAAATTCTGTAATGGTTAATTCAATATCTGCATGTTCATGGATCAGTTCAATGATGCGTTTTATATTTAGCATGCGCTGTTCGTTTTTATTTTTCGGGCTCACATCTTTTTTTACGAGGGCATTTAATCTTGCATCTGTCACATCAAATTGAAGCATTTTATATAAAGACACTAAATTTTCTTCGATGTTTTTTCTTTTGAACGCTTCAGCATCTTTTTTTAATACATTATCATGATAAAAACTAGCACCTTTCTTTTCATAAAGTGACAGTATCATTTTTAGAACATTATTTGAAATTTGAATACGATGAATATTATTTAAAGCTTTCATTCAAATACACTCCCACCAATAAATTCTCTAATTAACGAATGATTTGGTACAAGGTTATCATCAATATCATCAAAATACTTTAAAAATTTTAATAAATAATTTGCTTTCATATAATATGGACTGTCTGTAGTAATGACAGATAATCGGTTTATAGCATGTTTTTTCAATACAGCAAGCTCATATGAAAGTTCACTATTGAAGGTAAAATCAGCATGTTGTTGATGTTCATAAATCCATTTAAATTCACCTTGTCGAACAGAAGACCACATTTTCATAGTTTGTTCAGC
>CAZYNC010000036.1:0-6738 GCA_964648785.1 uncultured Acholeplasmataceae bacterium | reverse complement strand
ATACACTTGAAAATGATCGTTACACACTCTATTTTGAGCCCAATAGTTTTTCAGTATTGTTATATGATAAAGTCAATGATTATATGATGAGTTCAAGAGCAGAATTCCAAGGTATTTCAGGTGAACGTGAAAATAATACTGCAACTAGAAATCGATTAAACAGTGGTTTATGGCTTTCCTATGTAAGAAAAGCAAATGTATCACAAGCAACTGAAACAACTGTTTCACTTTACGATCTCGCTGATGTTGAATATGTGAATAATGGATCAGTTACTGAAACACAAACTCAATTATCAACATTTGAAATTGTTGAAGGAAGTTATGACGAAAGAGACATTGATGTTTCTGTTTTAAAAGTTAATCAAGTTCTCATTGCAACTGTTGATGCAAGTGCAATTGATATTTCTTTAGAAGTACATTTATCTTTAAATACTAGAGGACTTGAGGTCTATATTCCATCAGAAAAAATAGTTGAAGCTGGCGAAGTTTTTGGTTTAACATCAATTTCCGTGTTTCCATACTTTGGATCCGTTCGAGAAAATATAGCACCTGGATATATGTTGATTCCTGATCAAGTTGGGGGTCTTATTCGCTTTGAAAAACAAATTGAAGCCACAATCAGAACATTATTTTATGGTCGTGATCAAGGGATCAATGATAATTCTAGACCGTACCTTTCTTTACCTGTTGTGGGTATGGTGCATCAAGTGAATGAACAAGGTTTTTATGTCAGTATCGATGAAGGTGCTGAATTATCAGAATTAGAAGCTGTTTTTTGGTCTTCAAGAACAAGATACT
This sequence comes from uncultured Acholeplasmataceae bacterium, assembly GCA_964648785.1. GTDB lineage: Bacteria > Bacillota_I > Bacilli_A > Acholeplasmatales > Acholeplasmataceae > UBA8290. Next base: position 5,940 of record CAZYNC010000036.1, on the reverse strand, counting down.
TTAGAACACAACTTAATTTCCAAGTACGACCTATTTATAAGGCTATTATTAATGCAGCTGGAGATGGTCGAGATCAAATTCCAGAAGCATTAACCAATAAAGATTATCGTGCAACCTATACGTTATTAGGTGATAACGCACATTATGTGGGTATTGCAAATGATTATCAAGACGTATTATTGAATCAACAAGAGCTTATCAAACAATCCATTTCAGAGATGCCTTATCTCTTACAATTTTTAATGGGTGATCAAACACCATCCTTTTTAGGTACATCCTATTTAGAAATGTCATCCTCTCAAGAGGTAGAAGATATCCTTTCAAGACTACAACAACAAGGGATGTCACCGAGTGTCGTGAGTTTACTTGGCTGGTCTAGAGATGGAGCTATTGATCAAACACCGTATCGTTTAAGAGAAGTGTATCGATTAGATCAACTAGAAGAACACATAAGTCAGTTAGGGATTGAAGTATTAAGACATCAAGATTATGTCATGAGTAGTGAGTTATCAGAACGTGTTGGATTTAATCGGGATGTCGCACTGAATTACTCAAGACTCAAAATGACCAATCGTCAAGTGTCGCTCAATGCTCAGACGATTGATGGATATTTCTTATATCCAGAGAGTAGTATTTCTTTATCGAATCAAGACAATTTAGATAGTGCTTATTTAACAAGTATCGGAAGACTTTTAAATTCATATTATGATCGTGGGTTTTATGACCGTATTGATACTAGAATGATGTATGAGACTCTACTTGAGTCATATGAAACACTCATGCTTTATCAGCCTAGTTTATATGCATTAAAATATGCAGATTATTATTCACATATGCCAATTATTCATTCACAATATTATTTTTATACAGATACTGTACCATTTGTACCGATTGTATTAAGTGGCATTATGCCTGTTTTTAGTAGTGAGTTGAATTTTAATGCGATTGGAGACATCTTTAAGTTACAAATGATTGATTACGGTATGTTTCCGAATTTTATTGTGACAGCTTCACCAACTCAACAAATGCGTTTTACAAGATCCAATATCTTTTTTACAACCCATATAGATGTTTTTGAAGAAGACATTGTGTCGACTTATAATCAATTCCAATCCATTTTTAATGAGGTTGGCTTCCAAAAAGTCATTGCACGTGATGTCTTAGATTTAGGCATTGTACTTGTGACTTACGATAATCAAAAGCAAGTGTTAATCAATTATACAAACAACGAATATACCTATAATAATCAACTGGTAGATGCATTATCTGCTGAGGTGATAGCATGAAACTATTTCTTAAAAAAGTAACGTCATTTTTTGTCTCAATAGGCATAAAAATAAAAGCATTTTATGATGCTAAAATAGATCCGTTATTATCAAAAATAGGTTATGCTTTAACACACAATCCTGTCATACGTATCGACGATTTAACATTAAAACTTGTTGGTATTAAAATTAATATTACAAGAAAAAGAAGAGATGCTTTTTACGGATATATGTTTATTGGATTGTGGCTCATTGGACTGATTATTTTTACTTTATATCCAATGATCTATGCATTGTATTTGAGTTTTTTTGAAGCGTATTACAATCTTCAAACTGGAATTACTACCACTTTTGTTGGATTTGATAATTACTTTAACATCTTCAGAAGTCAGACATTAGTGCCTTTGTTTGCAAATTATGTCATACGCATGATTGTTTCAGTACCTCTGATTATTGTGTTTTCTATTATTATTGCAGTCCTCATCAATGTTCCGATGAAAGGAAAAAGTATCTTTAGAACAATCTTCTTTTTACCTGTTATTATTGCAACTGGACCTGTCATTGGAGAGTTAACCGCACAAAATGCGACAACGTTACCTGCACTTGAAAATAGTAATGTATTAAATTTTATTTCTGATAATTTAGGTGATTGGCTTGCTGATCCAATGGTATTACTGTTAAATTCTTTATTGCTTGTATTATGGTATGCAGGTATTCCGATTTTAATCTTTTTAGCAGGTCTACAAAAGATTGATAAAAGTGTATATGAAGCTGCCGATATTGACGGTGCTTCACCATGGGATCGTTTTTGGAAAATAACGCTACCTGGGATATCTTCGTTAATTTCAGTTGCGGTTATTTATATTGTGGTGACGATGAGTTTATTTGTTGAATCTGGTGGGATTTTAGAACTTACTCGTTCACATATGCTAGTTGGCGCTCCGGATTCTCAATTTTGGTTTGGATATGGTTATGCAGCTGCAATTGCATGGATATATTTTATTTTCATGGTCATCATCATGAGTATTTTTATTCTCTTACTTCGTGGAAGAAAGGATAAAGCATAATATGTCACTAAGAAAACGATTATTAGGTATGCAATTTACAGATGGTCTACTATATAAAATCATTGTATTATTGCTTTTGATTAGTTTCTCATATATATATTTATATCCAATGTTATTCATGTTAACGAATAGTTTTATGAATGTTGAAGATTTAATTAATCCAGGTGTTAAATGGATTCCAACCGTTGTTGAAATAGAAAATTATCGACGTGCGGTTCAAGTATTAGAACTTCCAAGTGCCATTTTTAGTTCAACAGGTTATGTTTTAAGAGTTTCTCTTTCAGCGACGATATCATCTGCACTCATTGGATACGGATTTGCTACATTTCAATTTCCACTTAAAAAGTTACTCTTTGCACTGATGCTTGCAACGTTTATTCTTCCTAGTCAAGTCACGATGGTTGCAAATATGTTGATATTTAGAAATTTAGGTATTATGAGTACAGAACAATCGATGATATTACCTGCGATTTTTGGACAAGGCTACAATGCTGCTATTTATATCTTAATTTTTTATCAGTTTTTCAAAACCATACCTCATGTACTAAGAGAGTCAGCAGAAATTGATGGAGCAACGCCATTTAAAGTATTTTATAAAATAGCATTACCACTAGCGATACCATCCTTACTTATTGTCTTTCTATTTAGTTTTGTATGGTATTGGAATGAAACATTTATGACTGGGTTATACGTTGGAAATCCAGTAACATTACCACTAAAGCTACAATCATTTAGAGCGAGCTATGAAACATTATTTCCACCAGGATCTTTCGGTTCTGAACTCAATGAAGCGATTATGTTAGCGGGAAATATGATGACGATTTTACCACTGCTCATTCTTTATTTCATCGCACAACGATTCTTTACAGAATCTATCGATAGAACGGGTATTACAGGAGAATAATAAATGAAAAAAACGATATTATTCATGTTAATAGGAATCACGACCTTGACACTTGCAAGTTGTGAATCAAATGAACCACCAAATGGACTTAAAAGATTAACAGCGTATGAAGGATGTGAAGTCACTCAATTAGATGGCTATACATGCGTATGGGCAGACGAGTTTAACGGTGATAGCTTAGATGAAACGAAGTGGAATATCGAAGTTAATGGTTTTGGTGGCGGCAATAACGAATTACAATTTTATCGAGAAGAAAATGTATCGGTTGCAGATGGCCATTTACTCATAGAAGCAAGAAAAGAATATTTTGGTGGTAAAAACTATACATCTGGACGTATTAATTCTAAATATAAAGGTGAATTTACGTATGGAAAAGCTGTGATTGCTGCTCAAGTTCCTGCAGGTAAAGGTACTTGGAGTGCAGTATGGATGTTACCAACCATGAATACATACGGAGGTTGGCCACATTCGGGTGAAATCGATATTATGGAGCACGTTGGATATGATAATAATCGTGTTCATGCCTCGACACACACAACCAAATTTAATCACCAAAATACCAATGGTGCCCTCACATTTTCAAAGACATTGTATGAAGCTACGACGCAACTCAATGTATATGAATTAGAATGGTCACCTGGATCCATGCTTGCAACAGTCAATGGTGAAAGAATTGGAGAATTTAACTATACACCAGCATTTAACCAAGACGTTTCATATGATGATGTGTATCCATTTGATCAGGCCTTTCATTTTATATTAAACGTTGCAATTGGTGGTGATTGGGGTGGTGTTGAAGGTGTTGATGATTCTATTTTCCCTGCCATCATGAAAGTAGATTATGTTCGTTTTTATCAACTTGATTATGCTAAGGATGATCAAGAAAAACCAACAATTCCAGAAGATATTCGTCAAATGACGCAACTCAATCAAGGTATTTTTTGGAGACCATCTGGTGATGATACTGGCGTTGAGAAGTATGCGGTTTATGTGGATGGAGAATTCTTTGATTATACCCATTTAAATCAGTATACTTTTATCAATAGAATTCCTTTTAAAGTACTGATGCCAGGAAAAAGTTATGATATTCAAGTAAGAGCGATTGATTTTACAGGTAGAGAGTCAGGACTATCAGAAGTATTTAAACTTACTTTATAAAAGAAAAACAAACACCAATAATTGGTGTTTGTTTTTTATCTAAGATGGTACCCCCTGTAGGGCTCGAACCTACGACCCACTGATTAAGAGTCAGTTGCTCTTCCAACTGAGCTAAGAGGGCAAGTATAATTAAGATATCATATCCACTTGAAATGTGCAATATATATCAAATAATTATGCTATAATATCATTAAGCGAGGAATATAATCATGAATACATTAAGTCGTATCGATAAGTTTAATGGTATCTTAACATATGTGATGTTTTTATTGTCTTTTTGGTATGTGACATGGACGCTTTCTGGAATTAGTGTTGATGGTAATCTACTCGATGGCATTAAAAACCAATGGTACTTTACAAACCAAACAAACACACTTGTCGTTGTTGTATCAGTATTATTTTGGTCTAGATTTGAGGATAAAAGATGGTTTAAATTTTTAGCGCAAATCGTGCTTGTCAATATTGTGATTACAGCAACAGGTTACCACTTTATTTTAGCACCAGAGACCATTGGGTTTTATGGTCATTTAAGTCATACAATTGTCCCTATTGTATATGTCATCTTTTATTTCACAGCGGTGAGAGCTCACCTAAGATTATCTCAGTTTTGGATTCTCATTGTGTATCCGATGATCTATTTAGGACTTGTTTTATTATTAGGAACTTTTCCTTTGGGAGAATACCCATATCCATTTTTAGATGTTGATGCGAATGGATTAAGCAATGTATTAAGATTTACATTACTATTTATGTTACCAGGATATACAGTACTAGCATTCATATTGACAGTCATAAAAATACAACTAGAAAAACGTGTCTTTCAAAAGAAACATCTCGAATAAGAAAGAGGATTAGCTCCTCTTTTTTTATGCTATAATATGGCTATGTACACTTACACACTCGTCTTTATTCAAATTGAATCTCATATCATCATGTTAAATCGACATAAAACGCCTTGGATGGGTATGTGGAATGGTTTAGGTGGAAAAATCCAATTTGATGAGACACCATTATTATCCATTCAAAGAGAAATCAAAGAAGAATTAGGCATCCACATTCCAGAAACGCTCATACACGATAGAGGGATTCTAACTTGGAATGATTTTGAAGCAAAAGGACAAGGTATTCATTTATTTCATGTCTATTTAGATCATATTGACATCACTTTTCCATTTGTCATGAATGAGGGTATTATAGATCTTAAATCAATTTCATGGATTGTAGATGAACAAAATCACGGTGTTGCACCTAACATCAAGTTTTTTTTGAAACCAATGTTAGAAAAACCTATTCATGCGCATTGTCTCTTTGAAAATAACACACTCGTCGATGTGAAGGTAGTGGAAATATGATGTTATTGTATGTACTTATTGTCGTTATAGCTGTTGTCTTACTAGTAAGATTGTTACTTTTCTTACAATATCAAAGTCGTTTAAAACAATCATTAAAAGAGCTATATATGAATACAAAGACTGTACAATTAAGAGACATTCAGTATCAATTATTATATGTTCCATGTTCTAAAAAAACACAAATTAGAGTCAAC
>CAZYNC010000035.1:3135-7204 GCA_964648785.1 uncultured Acholeplasmataceae bacterium | reverse complement strand
TTGTTATTTTTACCAGTCGTATTTTTTGCAACCGTATTATTTAGAAAATATTCACGCGCCTCTTATAGACAAGTTAGATCAAACGTATCAGAAGTGAATGCTTTTTTATCAGAAAATTTATCGGGTATGAAAATCACACAAGCCTTTAATCAAGAACCTAAAAAAAGACAAGTATTTTATGAAAAATCAAATCTCTTAAGAAAAAGCTATATGAAAGAAATTCTTGTCTTTGGAACTTACCGTCCTTTAATGTACTTATTTTCAATGATTGGCATTTTACTTATTTTATTTTTAGGGATTGGAGATGTCATCAATCAAGAAGTCTATCTTTTCGTATTTAGTGCAGGATTACTATTTAGTTACTATAGTTATGTAAGAGATTTCTTTGAACCAATCTTACAAATGGCAGAACAATTTAACATGCTTCAAAATGCGTTTGCAAGTGCTGAAAAAATCTTTGATGTCCTCGATACAAAACCAGATATTACCAATGATGAAGATGCAATAGAACTTACCTCATTTAAAGGTTCTATTAAATTTATCGACGTATGGTTTTCATATATTCCAGATGAATGGGTACTAAAAGGAGTTTCTTTTGAAGTGAAGCCTGATCAAACCGTCGCTTTTGTAGGCGCAACAGGATCTGGAAAATCAACAATATTAAATTTAATTGTCAGAAATTATGACATTCAACAAGGTCAAATTCTTATTGATGGCATTGATATAAAAACAATAAAGCGTGAAAGTTTAAGACGACACATTGGTCAAATGCTTCAAGATGTCTTTTTATTTAGTGGTACACTAAAAGACAACATCAAACTATTTGATGAAACAAAAACAGATGAAGCGATGATAGAAGCCGCAAATTATGTTGGGTTAAATCATGTGATTGATCAGTTAAGCGATGGGTATGATCATAAAGTATTAGAACGTGGTAATAATTTTTCTTCAGGTCAAAGACAACTTATTTCATTTGCGAGAACCGTTTTATATCAACCATCACTCATGATTCTTGATGAAGCCACAGCAAATATTGATAGTGAAACAGAAAGCATCATACAAGACAGTTTAGAAAAGATGATGCATATTTCTACGATGATCATTGTTGCACATAGATTATCCACCATCCAGCATGCAGATCAAATTATTGTGATGAGTCATGGTAAAATAGTAGAAAGTGGTTCGCATCAAGCATTACTTAAACAAAAAGGGCTTTACTTTAATTTATATCAATTACAATATGAAGAAAGAAAGGATGAATCGAATGCTAAGTAAACAAGTCATTCAAGCACTTTTAAATGAAGCATTAGAAACTGGTGCAGATTTTGCTGAATTGTTTTTTGAAGATACCAATCAAGAGGCAATACGCGTCACATCAAAAGACGTCAGTAATGTTTCATTTAATAACGTTCATGGAGTCGGAGTAAGACTCATCAAAAATAACGATGTCGTCTATGGTTATTCAAACGATGTCACAGAAGAAAAAGTAAGAGCGCTCGTCATATCGCTCAGAGCTTCTTTTACTGGAAATAAAAAAGAAGCAACACCTTTAAAAGATTCTCTCCCATTTGATAATAAAGTCAAAAGACCAATGGAAGTCGTGCCTACGAAAGAAAAAACAGATTTACTACTTCAATTATCAGACGTGATTTTATCTCATGATAAAAGAATTGTTCAGTCTATTACACAATTACTTTCTTGGAAACAATCCATTTTAGTTGCAAATTCTAATGGTGTATATCAAGATGATGAACGTCATTATGCTCGTGTCATTTTAATGGGTGTAGCAAGTGAAAATGGTCAGATGCAGCAAGTATTTGAAGGTCCAGGTCGTGCCATGGGATTTGAAATCTTTGATGACATTGATACGTTTGCACTTGCTAAAGATGTGGCAGAACGTGCGATCCATATGTTATCAGCACAACCTATTGTTGCACAAGAAATGCCTGTTGTACTTGCAAATGGATGGGGTGGTGTCATTTTCCATGAAGCTTGTGGACATCCTCTTGAGGCAACCGCTGTTGCAAAAGGTCTTTCACCATTCACAGGTAAATTAGGACAAGCAATTGGATCATCAGTCGTCACTGCGTATGATGATGGTGACGTTGATGGTGCTTGGGGACGTACATCATTTGATGATGAGGGCATGAAAACACAAAAAAATCTACTCATCGAAAATGGTATTTTAAAATCATATTTAGTCGATTATAGAAATGGCTTAACCATGAATCATCCACCAACTGGATCTGGACGTCGTCAAAATTATAAATTTCCTCCTACTTCACGTATGAACACAACCTATATTGCACCAGGTAAAGATAAAGTAGAAGATATCATTAAAGATACAAAGTATGGGTTGTATGCGAAACAATTAGGTGGCGGACAAGTATCCCCTGCAACAGGTGAATTCAACTTTGCTGTCTCTGAAGGTTATATGATTGAAAATGGTCAATTAACAACGCCAGTTAAAGGTGCCATGTTGATTGGTAAAGGACATGAAGTCTTATTTAAGATTGATCGTGTTGCCGATAACTTAGATTTTGGACAAGGCATGTGTGGATCGATTTCAGGATCGATTCCAACTGATGTGGGTCAGCCAACAATACGTGTTTCTAAAATGACAGTTGGTGGATCGGGAGGTCAAGCATGAACACAAAAAAATGGATTGAATTAGGACTTTCAAAAGGTCTATCAGATGTTGAAATCTCAGTTTCTGAATCGTCATCATTAAAACTAGTTTCATATGAAGGAAAAATAGAACAAAATACAATCTCTGATGTTTCTACTGTTTCCATACGTGGTGTTTATAATGGAAACATGGGAAAAGTGAGATTTGAATTCATTTCTGATGAACAAGTCGATAAAATGCTTGATAAAGTTATTGAAAATGCCAAAGTGATTACCGTAAAGGAACCCGCAATCATTTATGAGGGGTCTCCATCATACCCAGAAGTCAACGCACTTGATTTTGATTTTTCAACTGTTGACATGGCAAAAAAAGTAGAAGATTTAATTACGCTTGAAACAACGATTCGACACAACGAAAAAGTGTCTAATGTTCAGACTGCCGTTTATCAAGAAAATTCAAGTGGTGCTATACTCACCAATTCAAAAGGGTTACATTTAACACGTAAAAATAGATTTGCCTATGCATATGGGATTGGTGTATTTAAAGAAGGTGAAGATATCACAACAGCGTATGAGTTTGATATCTTTAAAACGTATAATGATTTTGATCCGAAAAAACTTGCTGATATCACCATTGAAAAAGGATTAAAAAGACTTGGTGCTGTCTCTTTACCAACAAAATTTTATCCAGTGGTATTTTCCAATGAAACTTTTTCAGAACTTCTGTCTGTTTTTTCAGGATTATATTCAGCAGAATCAGCATATCGTCATTTAACGCCTTACGAAAATAAAGTAGGTGAAAAGATTGCGCAAGCGAATTTCAATTTAATTGATGATCCACTACATGAACAAGCTTACTTCCAAGTACCATTTGATGATGAAGGTGTTGCTTGTAAGAAAAAATATATTATCAAAGATGGTGTCTTTCAAGGATTTATCAATGATTTAAAAATGGCGTCCATCTTTAATCAAGAGCCAACTGGTAATAGCTTTAGCGGTGGCATTCAAACTACCAATCTCTATTTAGAACCCGGTGATAAGAGTTTTGATGCACTGATTGAAGGTATTGATGATGGTGTTTATATTACGGATCTTGTTGGATTACACGCTGGTGTTAAAGCAATTTCTGGAGAGTTTTCTCTTCAAGCAAGCGGCTTTAAAATTGAGCAAGGTCAAGTTGCTTTTCCAGTTAATATGATTGTTGTATCAGGTAATTTCTTTGATGTGATGCAATCAATTGAAGGGTTTGGCAATGATTTAAAATTTGATGTGTCAGGATTCGGAAGCCCAAGTGTCCATGTTAAATCATTATCAATAAGTGGAGAATCGAAATAAACCACCTTTTGGTGGTTTTTTTATTGATTTTTTCTTAATATGTAAAACTATCGAGCAAAGCGTTTTCAACACACAAATCAAGCCACTTATTGGTATACTTATCATG
>CAZYNC010000035.1:0-3035 GCA_964648785.1 uncultured Acholeplasmataceae bacterium | reverse complement strand
GAAAATTTTGCGATTTCATTCGTTACTTTTCAAGATGGTACGAATTTAGATAGTGTGACGGTGGAACTTCGAGAAATTATTAATAACTTAACCTTTCCTGATGGTGTTGGTAACACCACAATTTTAAGACTATCACCTGATTTATTACCGGTGATGAATGTCACGATGTATCGTAGTTTTGATGCGTCTGTATCTGATGATGATGCATTGATTCTTAACACAGAATGGATTACAAGAGATATTTTAAACGAACTTAAAAGTATTCCTGGTGTTGCGGATGTCACTTTAACAGGAGCAGCCGATGTCATTTTAGAAGTCAATTTAGATGAGTCTATTTTAGAAACACTAGGACTTACTCAAGATGATGTATTAAATACATTAAATGAACAAAATACAGAAGGTTTAGTTGGTGCAGCAATTGATGAAGGTGTCATTCGTTTACTGTATTTAGGTAATGCACCAGAAACGTTAGATCAACTTAAAAATGTTCCCATATTATATGATAATGGAACGGTGTATACATTAGAGGATTTATCTACATCAGTGAAATTTGTCAACAACGCCTCTCAAAGTTATTCAAAAGTGGATGGTCGTCAAGGTATTCAAATTGCATTTCAAAAACAGTCAGATGTAGGGATTACAGAAGTTACATCTAGAATCTTATCAAAATTAGATACACTCATAGAAGATAGTCCTTATGAGGCATCATATGACGTTTTATTTGATCAAGGTGCATTTATTACTGACTCCATCAATTCTGTATTTTTAAACTTACTCATTGGTGGATTACTCGCAGTAGGTGTTTTATTTGTCTTTTTAAGAGACATTAAACCAACAATCATTGTGGGACTTGCAATTCCAATTTCAGTTGTTGCTGCATTTTTACTCATGTTTTTATCGAATATTTCACTCAACATTATTTCGATGGGTGGTTTAGCACTCGCCATCGGGATGCTTGTGGATAATTCGGTTGTTGTCATAGAAAATATTTATAGACTTTTATCAGAAGGTAAGTCTAAAATAGAAGCAGCCATTTTAGGTTCCAAAGAGGTGGGCGGTGCAATCGCGGCATCCACGATTACAACTGCTGCAGTGTTTTTACCAATTTTCTTTATTGAAGGTTTAGTCGCCGATATTTTCATTCCAATGGCACTGACAATTGTGTATGCTTTGGGGGCGAGTTTAGTCATTGCCTTATCGATGGTACCATCGATGGCATCTCGTTTTTTAAGTGATTCAGTCATACAAGAAGAATCAAAAGTTTCTAAAAAATTTAAGTCTGCTTATAAAAAGAGCGTCTTATTTTCAATTAAGTATAAGTGGCTCACCTTTGTCTTAATCGTTGTTTTATTGATTGGGTCATCCGCAATTGTTTTTAGTCGAGGATTCATTTTAATTCCACCAACTGATGAAGGAACAGTCTCTGTTGATATTAATTTTGTTGGTGACTTAGAGTTTGAAGATAAAACCGCGTTTGCCGATCAACTCACCTTTGATTTACTTGCACTACGTGACGTTGAATCTGTATCTGCAACATTAGGGGGCGGTTTTGTTTTTGGTCCTCCTCAAGCACAAGGTTCAGGTGAAACTCTGTCGATGACGGTCACTTTAAAAGAGTCACGTGAAAGTTCAACACAAGACAATGCTGTTAATATTGAAAATTTCATTTTAAATTATGATTTTTCTGAATTAGATAATATAACCAAAGATAACTTACTTGAAGTAGCTGTTTCAACTCAAGATTCTACTGCAGGTGCATTTGGTCCAACTGGTATTACAGCAAAAGTATCTGGATTTGATTTATTAACATTAGAGCGTATTGCAAATGACCTTGTCGATATCATGAGTGACATCGAAGGTGTTGAAGATCCAGATAATGGTATTAACGTTGGAGCTGATAGAATTTTTATTGACGTTCATCAAGAAGAAGCTATTAAATTAGGGTTAACCAATCAAGATGTCATTGATAGTTTTAATTTAGCATTTAGTTTACTCGGTAATCTAGGAACGACTGAAACATTGGATGTACTGATCGATGGCGTAAGTTATACTGTCGATGTACCTACTGATGCAGCGTTAGGGTTATCACTTGATGTATTTGGCGATTATGAACAGTTTTTAGGTGGCGTATTGTTATTTAGTGATGATATAAGAGCCCTTATTGATTCAAGTTATGATGAAGCATTGTATGGACCTTTGTATGTACCAAACTTTTTATTACCGACTTATGTTGAAGGAACCCCAATTCAGTTGATCGTCAATCCAGGAGTGTTTGTATCCATGGATGAAAATCAACAACCAGTCGCTTTTACATCTTTTGATCCATTAAATCCTATGGCAGCAATACCTTTATCAAGCTTAGGCGTTTCTGTCTATGATGAAGATGCTGTTGTTACAATTTCTAAAGTCACTGGATTTGCAACTATTTTTACAGATGGTAATTCAAGATATTTAGAAGTAACAGCAGGGATTGCAGATGGATTCAATGTCACACTTGTTTCTGAGGAAGTCGTAGACGCTGTCAATGCATATTTGGAATCTGAAACTTTCTTAAGTTATGGTGGTGGATACACTGTGACGTTTGCAGGTGAAAACGAAGAAATTCAAAGTTTATTTTTAGACCTTGCATTAGGACTTATTGTTGCGATTTTAATTGTATATATGGTCATGGCAATTCAATTCCAATCCCTTAAATATCCACTCATTATTCTAGGTACAATTCCACTCGCCTTTACAGGTGGTATGCTGGCTTTACTCGTTACGGGAAGTAATTTAAGTTTAGTAGCACTTGTCGGGTTTGTCTTACTTGTTGGTATTGTTGTCAATAACGGTATCGTGTTAATTGATTATATGAATCAACTTCGTGAACAAGGTCTTGGTGTCATCGATGCGATTGTGACTGCTGGTGAAACTAGATTGCGTCCGATCTTTATGACAGCACTCACAACCGTCATTTCACTTTTCATACTAGCACTTGGAGTTGGTGAAGGGTCTGAATTACTTCAACCACTCGCGATAACTGCAATCGGAGGACT